>DASYQW010000295.1 GCA_036005065.1 Candidatus Methylomirabilota bacterium
CGACTACGTCGGGCGGAGCGCGGTGGCCGACGCGCGCGCCGGGACGCCGCGAGAGCTGTTCGGCGACGCTGAGCGCGATCAAGGACCCGTGCTGTACCGGCTCCAGGTCGATGAGCCGCTCCCGTTGCCCCGGAACCTGGAGTACGCGACCCCGCTCTTCCCTCCGCGAGGGCTCCGGCGGACCGGCGTTCACCTGCCCCGGCACGTGGGGGTGGTGGCCCTCGAGACGGGCGACCTGATCCTCAGCGGGTCGGCCGGCGAGATCGATCGGCTCTACCCGGACGGTACCCTCGCGCGCGTCACCAAGCTACCGTCGGCGCGCGTGGTGGGCGTGGGCCCGAGGGGCGAGCTGTATGCAGCGGACTTCCTCGGGGGCCGGATCGTCCGCATCCTGGGGGACGGCACCGTCCAGCCGTTCGTCGAAGGCCTCGCGCGGCCGGCGGCGGTCGTCGTGCTGCCGGACGGCACCCTGTTCGTCGCCGAGGACACGAGCCGCGTCCTGCGGTTCACCCGGGCGGCGGCCGGGCAATGAACCTCCAAGCCGGAGATAGATCGGTGTGTCGCAGTAACCGGTCGCCGGCCATCGAGCGCGTGGTGCATCGAGCAGTGCTCCGAGCGGCGGCTTTGCCGCCGCCGCGACGGGAGGGCATCGGGGGGGTCTTCCGAGACCCCCCCGAAAGGACCTAGCCGGGCATGGCGCCGCGACCCCGATGGCTCTTCATCGTTCGCCAGGATCAGCGGCGACTCTACGACCACCTGCGCCAGGCGTTCGAGGGCATCGACCTGATCGAGGTGATCCTCGACCGCCGGCGGGTCGAGCGGCGCCAGGAGATGCAGCCCGTGGACGTCGATCGGCGGCGGAAGGAGCGGCGAGCTCCGCTGTCGGCGGCGGAGCAGGAGCTCTGGGGGATCGCCGGCTTCCGGCTCGTGTACCGGACGGAGGATCTGACGATCTACGAATCCGAGGGGGACGTTCCCCCGAAGGGAGAGTGACCCCGATGGGCGACCCGAGAGCCAAGCTCTACCATCGTCCCGGGTGAAGCTCCTGCGCCAAGACGCGGGAGTTGCTCGCGTCCTGGGGCGTCGCCTTCGACGCCGTCGACGTCGAGGCGGAGCCCGGCGCCCGGCAGGATCTCGAGCGGCTCGGCATCCGGCTCGTCCCCGCCGTCGTCGTCGGCGACCGGGCGGTCCACGGCTGGAACCCGCAGGGCCTGGCGGAGCTCGTCGGCGTCCGCTACGGGGCGCCGGCCCGCCTCGAGCCCGCCGAGCTCGCTCGCCGACTCGACCGGGTCCTGGCCGCCGCCCAGCGCGCGATGCGCCAGGTGCCGCCGGAGCACCTCGGCATGACCCACCCGGGCCGGGACCGCTCGGTGCGGCAGCTCGGCTACCACGCCTTCCGGCTGAGCCTCGCGTTCCGCGACGCGATGGTGAAGGGCCGGCTGCTCGAGGCCTGGCTCCAGGAAGAGGCGCCGCCCGAGCTCGGCGACGGTCCCGCCGTCGCGCGCTACGGGGAGACGGTGCGCCGCGAGCTGGGCGCCTGGCTCGGGCGCCCCGAGGCGTGCGCCGGCGTGGTCGAGACCTACTACGGCCGGCAGACGGCCCACGAGCTCCTGGAGCGCACCGTCTGGCATGCCGCCCAGCACGTGCGCCAGCTCGAGGCGCTTCTCGCCCGCATGGGCATCACGCCCGAGCAGCCCCTCACCGAGGCCGATCTGAACGGGCTTCCCCTACCGGAGCAGATCTGGTGATTTCGGGGAGAAGGCCATGCGCCGCGATGCGTCGAGCAGCGCTCCGAGCGGCGGCTGTGCCGCCGCAACCGAAGGGGGGGCATCGGGGGGTCTTCCGAGACCCCCCGAAGTGACCTAGAGCTGGCCGTCGAGCGGCACGGCCAGGAGCTCCATCAGCCGCTCCCGGAGGCCTCGGCGCCGCCACGCCCTCAGCTCGACATTCCGGGCAGAGCCCAGGTCGGTCTCGAAGACCCGCTCCAGGCGGCGCGCGACGCCCGCGTCGTACAGGACGAGGTTCAGCTCGTCGTTGAGGGCGAAGGACCGGTTGTCGAGGTTGGTGCTGCCGATCGTGGCCCAGCGGCTGTCGACGACCATCGTCTTGGCGTGGAGCAGCCCGGGCCCGTACTCGTAGATCTCGACCCCCGCCTTGAGCAGCCGCCCGAAGTGCCGCCGTCCGGCCTGGCGGACGAGGCTGTGATCGATCACGCCCGGAACCATCACGGCGACCCGGACACCGCGTCGGACGGATGCGGCGATGGCGTCGAGCATCCGATCGTCGGGAACGAAGTACGGGTTGGTGATGTAGATGGAGTGCCGCGCCGACGAGATGGCGAGCAGGAAGGTCGTGTACATGGCGAAGCTTCCGCTGGCCGGCGAGCTCCGCACCACCTGGGCATGGACCGGACCATTCGCCGGCAGGCGCGGGAAGTAGGCCTCCCCACCCAGGACCGCGCCGGTTGCCTCGAGCCAGTTCTCGGCGAACGCCCCCTGGAGGTAGTAGACGACCGGGCCCTCGACCCGGACGTCGGTCTCGCGCCAGTGCTCGGGCGTCCGTCCATCCCCCATCCAGCGCCGGCTGAGACCGGATCCTCCGGTGAATCCGATCCGGCCGTCCACGACGAGGATCCGCCGGTGGTTCCGGTTGTTCGCGCGATGCAGGGTCGTGGGCTGCAGGGGGCGGAAGCTGACGACCTCGCAGCCTGCCTGGGTCATCAGGGGCGGGTACTCGGCCGGTATCTCGAGCGCCCCGAAGGCGTCCAGCAGGACGTGGACGGCGACCCCGGCCCGACAGCGCTCGGCCAGGGCCTCGGCCAGATCGCGAGTGACGAGGCCGTCGGCCACGGAGTACTGGGCGACCGTGATCGTCCGGCGCGCCGACCGGATCGCCGCGAGCTGGGCCGGGAAGATCTCGTCGCCGTTCAGCAGGATCTCCACGCGGTTCCCGGCCACGATGGGCGCCGAGGCCAGCGCCTCGAGGGTCGGAAAGAAGGACGGCTCCCCGAGCGCCATCGACGGCAGCTCGAGGTGAGGATGCACCCGGGCGCAGGCGATCGTGGCGAGGGCGACCGTCACGGGAAGAAAGGCCCGAACGAGAAGGCGCGGTACTCCCATGCAAACCCGAAGCCTGGACTCCGGGCCAGCCGCGGCGGAGGGGGGTCTTCCGAGACCCCCGAAGCAACTAGGCGCGGACGTGCGGACGAACCTCCGCCGCGAAGCGCTCGAGGACCTCGACCATCGCGGGCAAGGTCGGCACCGAGAAGTCCAGCACGAAGTGCTGGACGCCGACCGCCACGTAGGCCCGCAGGTCCTCGACGAGCTGGGCCGGCGACCCGGTGAGTGGCATCCGCTCGGCGGTGCCACCATCCTCGAAGCGGAGCGGCCCCTTGAAGGCGACCGTGATGGCGGCGGGATCGCGCCCGGCCTCCGTCAGGAGGTCGCGGAGTCGCCGCACCTTGACCGCCAGCTCGGCGGGATGCAGGGTGACCGGGGGGCGGAGTCCGAGCGGGTGCCAGCCATCGGCCACCGCCACCACGCGACGGAGGGCGGCTTCGCTGTGCCCGCCGATCCAGATCGGGATGTGCGGCTGCCGGCGCGGGTGGGGCCGGACGCCGCCGGCCTCGGCCACCCGCGCGAATCGTCCCTCGAAGTGAAGGCGCGGCTTGGTCCAGACCTCCTTCATGAGGCGCAGGTACTCGAGCGTCCGCGCGGCGCGGTCCTCGAAGGGGACGCCCACCGCCTCGAACTCCTCCCGCCACCAGCCGATGCCCGCGCCCAGGATCACGCGCCCGTCGGAGAGGTAGTCCGCCGTCGCCAGGGCCTTGGCCGTCTGGATCGGATTGCGATAGGGGATCACCAGCACGCTCGTCCCCACGCGGATCCGCTCGGTGATCGTCGCCAGGTAGGTGACGGCCGTCAGCGCCTCGAGCCACGGCTCGTCGGGGCCGAGAGGAAAGGCTCCGGTGGGCGAGTAGGGATACGCCGAGCGACTCTGGACCGGGATCACCATGCGGTCGGTGACCCAGATGGAATCGTATCCGAGCGCCTCGGCCCGCCGGGCCAGCGTCGTGATGGCGTCACGCCCGGCGAGGAGGCCACGACCCTGGAGCGACCAGCCGAATTCGACCGTCATCCCTTGAGCCCTCCACTCCCCCACCCGGCCACGAGATGCCGCTGGACGGCCATGAAGAAGGCCAGGGCGGGAATGGTGATCAGCATCCCCGCGGCCATGATCAGGCCCCAGTCCACGACGGCGGCCGAGAACAGGTCCTGGACGCCGACCGGCAGCGTCTTGAGCTCGTCCGACGCCACCAGGATGCGCGTGAAGATGTAGTCGTTCCAGGCCAGAGTGAACGTGAAGATCGAGGTCGCGATGACCCCGGGCAGCGCCAGCGGCACCACCACGTGCCACACCGCCCGGGCGCGCCCCGCTCCGTCGACCTGGGCGGCTTCCTCGAGCTCGACGGGGATGCCGCGAAAGAACGCCCGCAGGAGCCAGAGCGAGAACGGGAGGCAGAACGACGAGTAGGACAGCACGAGGGCGAGGTGCGTGTTCACGATCCCCAGCCGGCGGGCCAGGATGTAGATGGGAATGACGATCATGATGGGCGCGAACATGTACGTGCAGAGGATCAGCTTGGCGACCGTCTCCCGCCCCGGGAAGGCGAAGCGGGTCAGGCTGTAGGCACCCGACGCTCCCACGGCCATCGTCAGGAGGACCGTGAGGCCCGACACGAGGATGCTGTTCAGGAAGTACGTGAGGAACGCGGTCTCCTCGAACAGCCGGACGAAGTTGGCCAGGGTGGGCGCCGCCGGCACCAGCGTGGGGGGCGTGGCGAACACCTCGCGGGGCGGCTTGAGCGAGGTGGAGAGCATCCACAGCAGCGGAAAGACCGCCTGGGCGGCCAGGCCCAGCGCGGCGGCGTACACGAACGCGCGCCAGAGGGGCCCCTGGAGCCGCCTCATGCCGCATCTTCCTCGCGCCAGAACAGCCGGAAGTAGACAAGCGTCGCTGCCATCAGCATCAGGAACATGATCACCGCCAGGGCCGAGCCGAGCCCGGCCTGATAGTAGGTGAAGGTCCGCATGTAGGCATAGATCGGGAGCGTGCGGATCTCGCGCCCGGCGCCGGCGCCCTCGCCCCAGAGCCACACGGTGTCGAACTTCGTGAACATCCAGATCCCGCGGAGCAGGATCACCACGAAGAGCACCGCCTTGAGCTGCGGGAGGGTGACGTGACGAAAACGCGCCCAGGCCGACGCCCCGTCCACCCGGGCCGCCTCGTAGAGCTCGGGCGGGACGGTCTGGAGCCGCGCCAGCACGCTGAGGATCACGAAGGGCGTGAACTGCCAGACGCTCATCACGATGAGGGAGGCCATGATGTAGTCGACGCTCAGCCAGACGACCGGCTGCCGGGCGAGTCCCCAGGCCACCAGGAGGTAGTCCACCAGCCCGTAGGTGTCGTTGAGCAGCCAGCGCCAGACGACGACCGCGACGATGGTCGGGATCATGTAGGGGAACAGCACGAGGGCCCGGACCGCCGTGCGTCCGGGGAAGGGCTGGTGGAGGACGAGGGCGGCCCCCACGCCCAGGGCGATCTGGAGGGCCGTCGTGCCGGCCGCATAGATCACTCCGCGCCACAGGCTGTCCCAGAACTCCTCGTCGTGCGCGACGTCGACGTAGTTCCGGAGCCCGATGAATTGCTCGGTCGGGAAGAACGAGTGCTTGTCGTGGAGGCTCAGCCAGCCCGCGTAGCCGACCGGGTAGAGGATCAGCGCCCCGATGAGGACGAGGCCCGGCAGCACTCCGAGGAAGCCGAGAGCGGCCGGCGACAGCCGGCGCCGCGGGCGACCGACCCCGGCCCGCACCCCGACCCTCTCCCCCCGGACGGAGGGAGAGGGGGTGGAGCACTCCACGGAGCTACTTCTTGAGGTATCCGGCCTTGACGAGCAGCTCCTCGACCCGCTTCTGGGCCTTGGTGGCGGCCTCGAGGGACGGCATCCCCTTCACCGAATCCAGGACCATGTCGACCAGGATGCCCGAGCCCATCACCTCGAGGAGGTAGGGCTTCCTCATGTCGTCCCACTCCATCACCAGGACGGGGCGGGTCCGGTCGGCCTTGAAGTAGGTCTCCTGCATGTCCACCCATGACCGCCACTTCTTGATGGCGGCGCTGTCGGTATATCGGGGATTCCGGTACGTGGACTTGATCATGGGGAGGAGGTGGATGGGCACCGTGTGGAGGTACCGGATGTAGTTGTCGTCCTTGTAGAAGAACTTGAGGAACTCCACCGCCTCCTCGGGATGCTTCGCCTGCTTGAAGACCATCCAGGGCTCGGAGTCGATCTGCGCCACCGACGTCTTGCCGGACGGCCCCACCACCTTGTCGGTCACCGCGAAGTGGTCGGGGTCGGCGATCTCCTTGGCCGCGTACTTTTCGATGTAGCCGGTGCCGCGGCCGTACGCCTGGTAGAGCATCGCGGCCTTGCCGTTGGCCAGGTTGGCGAAGGTATCGAGGTAGCCGTGGCTGGTCCAGCCCGGCGGGAGGACGGCGTTGAGCTTCTTGTAGAAGTCGAGCAGCTCGATCATCGGTTTCTCGACGAGCGTGGGCCGACCCTGGCCGTCGAACAGGCGTCCCCCGTTCGACCGAAGCAGCTCGCCGACCTGGATGTTCACGAAGAGGGGCTGGCCGGACAGGGTGAGCCCCCAGCGCACCACCTGGCCGTCCTTGATCTCCCTCAACGCTTCGGCCACCTGGACGAGCTCGTCCCAGGTCCGGGGCGGCTTGAGCCCCTTCTGGGCCAGTAGGTCCTTGCGGTAGACGAACACCGAGGCGGCGGCGGCATGGCCGACGCCGTAATACTTCCCCTCGAGCCGGCAGAGGTTCCGGAAGCCCTCGATCAGGTTGTCCTTGCCGAGCGATTCGACCAGGTCGTCCACCGGCCGGAGGAGCCCCTTGGCGGCGAAGGACGCGCAGGTGATGGCCTGGCCGTGGGAGGCCTCCGGGGGCGCGCCGGCGGCCAGCGCCGCGGTCAGCTTCTTCTCCAGATCGCCCCAGGCCAGGGCTTCCATCTTCACCGAGATGTCGGGGCGGACCTTTTCGAAGTCCGCGATGATCTGGTTCAGCACCGCGATGGTCTGCGGCTCGGTCTCGGTATGCCAGATCCGGACCGCCTTCTTGTCCTGGGCGTCCGCCTGGACGGCGGAGACGAGCAGGCCCACTGCCACGACCAGCCCGAGGATTCGAGTCGTGCGCGCCATGGATCGTCCTCCTTCGTGCTCGGCGACTGCGGCGTTCGCGGGGCTGGCGAAATCTTCCATTGGGCCTGCCGACGTTGTCAAGCGGCGGCGGATCACGGCGGCGATCAGGGCTTGAGACGGCGCAGCAGCGCCTCGATCACGTCGGCGATGAGCTGTCGCTCCCGCCCGAGCGTGGCGTGGCGCTCGCCCAGCTCCCGCAGCGCCCGGTCCTGCTCGGCGTGCTGCCGGGTCAGGGTCCGGTAGGCCAGGCGCAGCTCCTCGTGTTCGCGGCGCAGGCGCTCGTGGGCCTCGCGCAGGTCCTGGAGCAGGGGGCCGGGGTCGGCCCCGTCCGCGGGGACCGCGGTCTCGGCCCGATCCTCGCGACGGTCGTCCTGGTAGGCCCGGGCGAAGGCGCGCTGGAGTGAGGCCCGGGTGGACGTCACGACGTTGATCCGGTACCCGGTCGAGGCCGCCAGCTCCGCGACGATCGCGTCATCCGTCGGGTCGTCGATGGCCACCGTGATGCTGTTTCCGATCTCGGCGATCGGGACGACGTGGTGGGTCTCGGCGTAGCGCTTGTTGACGAGCTTGGTCAGGCCGCGGTGAATGGCGACCCGATCGAGGTCGAGGTACGGAACGTTGAGCTGCGTGCAGAGCGCCTGCTTCAGTTCCTCCTCGGAGACCAGGCCCAGCTCGAGCAGCGCGTCACCGAGGCGAAGCCCGCTCGACCGCTGGTGCTCCAGCGCGGCGTCGAGCTGGGCCTCGGCGAGACGGCCGGTGCGCACCAGGAGGTCCCCGAGCCGCGGGCGCTTCCGGTACTTGTCGAGGACGAAGTCGAGCTGCCGTTGCGTGATGAGGCCGCGATCGACGAGGATCTGGCCGACCGGGACGTGCTGCGGGAGCTCGGGCTGGGCCCGGAGCGCCTCTTCCAGCTGGGCCTCGCTCACGAGCCCCTCCTCGATCAGGAGGCGGCCGAGCGGGGCGTCGCCGGCCGCGCTCTCGTGACGGGCGGGAATTTCAGCCGTGGCCATGTCCGACACCTCGGTCCGCTGCGGGATACGGAAGATACTTTCAGGATAGCTCGGGGGGCCCGCGCCGTCCCAGGGAAATCGGGGCGGCGCCTCAGCCCTGTCCGCGGAGGACGGTGGCGGGCGCGTCGTGCCGGAGCTTCAGGTATTTCCGGTACGTGTAGTCGAAGGCGTACCGGCCGAGAACCCACCCCAGCGACCCATCCCGCCACCCGCCCTTCGCGACGTACCACTTCACGAAGGCCGCCACCGCCCGGAGATAGATCTCGAGCCAGCCCGCCGTCACCCCTCGCGCCCGGAGGTCGCGGGCGGCCAGGGCGGTGTACCGATCGAGCTTGGCGTACAGGTCGTCGACCGAGTCGCAGGAATAGTGGGCGATGGAGCCCGGCATCCGGGCCACCGACGCGAACCCCTTGGGGCTCTCGTGGACCGGGCGGCTCCCGCTCCCGAAGCCGCCACGATCCTTCCGCAACAGCCGGATCGGATAGTCCGGGCTCTTGATGGGATAGAACGCGTGCACCTCACGGTTCAGGAAGAACCAGCGCCGGCGGACACGGAAGGCATCGGGGCGCGTCTGCTCCAGCCGGAAGCCATTCCGCTTGAGGCGCTCGAGCCCGTGCACCAGCTCGGCGTCCGCCAGCTCGTCCGAGTCCAGGCACAGGACCCAGGGATGCCGGCACAGATCGAGGGCGAAGGCTCGCTGGGTGGAGAAGCTGTCGAGCTGCCGCACCGTGAAGCGGGCGCCGTGCCGGGCCGCGATGTCCCGCGTCGCGTCGTGACTCCCCGAGTCCACGATGACCAGGTCGTCGACGAGCTCGCGGACGGAGGTCAGGACCGCGTCGAGATGGCGCTCGCTGTTGTAGGTCAGGACGTACCAGGACAGGGGTTCCGCGCCGCTCACCCTATCCTCTCAGGCCAGGCGCTCGACGACACCGCGGCCCGGCGACATGCGCACGCGATCCCCGGTGGCCAGCACCGTGAAGGGGTCGGGCGCCACCCGGTGCATCACCGGGATGCCGGCCAGGACGAGTCCCTGGACCATCACCGGGTTGGTGCGCCCGAAGAGCAGGCCGGCCGGCGCCACTCCGCGCCGGGCCAGGGCAAGGAACGCCCAGCCCGCCGCCACCCCGCCCTGGACCGCCGGGAAGTAGACGATCTTGCCGGCCAGCGAGCGCCCTTCCAGGGCGTGGCCCGGCCGCGAGACCACACCCGTTTCCCGGTCCATGTCGTAGCGGATGCTGAAGGTGTCGCGGGAGAGCACGAGCTCTCCGGCGACGTCGGGTCCGAAGCCGGGCGGGGCGCAGAGGACGGCCGTCACCGCATCCGCCCTTCGGCCGGCAGGCGCCCGGTCACCGCCGCCTCCACGCAGACGGCGGTCGATCTCAAGATGGGGTGGAGCCGGTAGCCGCCGATGATGTTGGCGACCTTGGCGGAGTTGGTCAGGACGTTCTTCCATCCGAAGGCCGCCGCCATCCGCCCGGGCTCCATGATGTACCAGCACACCCCGGCCAGGACGTGACCGCCGGCTTCCTCGATCGCCCGGACGTAGCCGAGACGCGCCGCCGCCTCGCGATTCTGGAAGTTGGTGGTGACGATGAGGGCCGTGTTGGAGTGAACCGCGCGGCCGGCCAACCGCTCGGCGATCTCCGCGAGCTCGAACACCGACAGCTGGGGTCCGGAAAACACGACCACGTCGATCTCGGCGCGGTCCTCGGGATAGCTCCGGTAGAAGGCGTCGAGCTCGACGTCGCCCACGACGTGAGTCGCCTCGGGCGGCTTGCCCCGGAAGGCCTCCGCCCGGTCGCGGGCCTCCGGCGTCACGCCCACCATGTGATACATCGCGCACGACCCGTAGGAAGCGAGCGCGGCGCCGAAGTGCTTGAGCTCGTCGCCGCTCGGGCTCGCCCGCAGTCCCGTCACGACCGGGACCTTCCAGTAGTCGAGCGTGCGCCGGCCCACGATCCCGCCGAGCGCGCCCCAGTCCGCGTAATCCCGCGGCTCGCAGCGGACCTCGAACTGGAGGCTCCCTCCGCGCTGGGCGTCCAGATGGTAGCCGTAGGCCGGGGTGACGCCGGTGAGGCCGGCGCCCACCGCGGCCGGGCCGGCTTCGTAGTTGGTGCGCGCCCCGGCGACCGAGTTGGCCCACACCACCGTGCCGGTGTCGCCCCAGGCCAGATGCTCACCGAACTGAGGCTGGTAGACGGTCTGGTAGTTGATGCAGGTGTCCACCTGGAGAGCGCCGAGCGCGCGCAGGTTCGCGCAGAGCCGCCCCTCGGCCGCCACCAGCTCCGGGCGCTGGCGCACCGCCGCGGCGCGCTCGAAGTCGACGCAGCGCGCGTTGGTCGTCACCGGCACCGCGAAGCGGGCGCCCTGCTTGACGAGGCCCTCGATGAAGGCGAACCCGGCCTCGTCCATGACTTCCATGTCGCCCATCATGTGAACGTTCCGGACGGAGACGAAGCGCTCCGCGCCGAAGAACTCGCCCACGGCGATCTGCTGCTCGATGGCGGCGCGCACCGCCTCGCCCAGCCCGCCGTCCCGCATCCGCCGTTCGCGCTCGGTCAGCCGCACCGGTCACTCCTCTCGGACCAGCTCAGTCGACGGGGACGGGCGGGCCGGGCGAGCGCCTCAGGTCTCGCAGAATCGGTCGATCAGGTCCCCGATCCAGCCGCGGGTCTCCTCGATCAAGTCCTCTCCGACGGCCGCGTCGTGCGCGCTCCCCTCCCCCTTTTCGATCTGGTGGATCAGCCGCTCTTCCACGGCGCGCAGGAAGACGCGCAGGTCCTCCCGGGACACCGGCCCGTAGTCGCCGCTCCCCGCCCGGTCGACGAACGCCTCCAGGCCGATCGGCTCCTCGTCAGTCTGGAGTTCCCAGTAGATCTCGGACAGACGGTCCATCCGGCGCCATCTTAGCCCCCGCGGCGCAAGCGCGGCAATCCCCCGCTGGAGCGCGGCGGCGGTCCGGGCTTGACTTCGAAATGGCGGGATATATGGTCTAGAGCCATGGATCCCCCGACGTTGCTCGACGAAGCTCGGCAAGCGTTCGACGACACGGTCCGCCTGCGCCGCCGCATCCACCGCCATCCCGAGGTCGGCCTGCACCTGCCGGGCACGCAGCAGGCAGTGCTCGAGGCGCTGGCCGGGCTGCGCCTCGACGCGCGCCCCGGCGAGCGACTCTCGTCGGTCGTGGCAGTCCTCGACGGCGCCTCCCCGGGGCCCACGATCCTGTTGCGAGCCGACATGGATGCGCTCCCGATCCTCGAGTCCACCGGCCTCGCGTTCGCGTCGGAGGTCGACGGCGTCATGCACGCCTGCGGTCACGACGCTCATGTGGCCATGCTCCTGGGTGCGGCCCGGCTGCTCGCCACCCATCGCGATCAATTGGCCGGGCGCGTGCTCTTCGCGTTCCAGCCGGGCGAGGAAGGCTACGCGGGCGCCAAGTTGATGATCGAGGAAGGCCTGCTGGAGCGGGATGGCACCCCGACCGCGGCGTTCGCGCTCCATGTCTCCCCCACCGACCCGCCGGGCGAGATCTCCACGCGGCCCGGACCGCTGATGGCCTCCGGAAGCGGACTCGAGATCGTCGTGCGCGGTCGTGGGGGGCACGCCTCCGAGCCCCACGATTGCCTCGACCCCATCCCGATCGCCTGCGAAATCGTCCAGGCACTGCAGGCCTATGTCACCCGGCGGGTCAACGTGTTCGACCCCGCCGTCGTCACGATCACCCGGATCGAGGCGGGCACGACGGGGAACGCGATCCCCGGGGCCGCCAGCCTGCTCGGCACGATCCGCACCGTCTCGGAGGACACCCGGACCCGGCTCTTCGATGGGGTGCGTCGCCTGGCCGAGGGCATCGCCCTCGCCCACGGGGCCGAGGCGGAGGTCAGGCTGCGCACAGGATATCCGGTCCTCGTCAACGACGTCGAGGTGACCGACATCGTGGCCGAGGTCGCCCGTCATCTGCTGGGGCCCGACCGGGTCAAGATCTTGCCGGCTCCGGTGATGCCGAGCGAAGACTTTTCGTACATCCTCCAGCGCGTCCCCGGCGCGATGGTCTTCCTGGGGGCGCGGCCCGATCGAGAGGCGCCCGCGGCTCCCGTTCACTCCAGCCTCATGATCCTCGATGAAGCCGCGATGATCGCGGGGAGCGCCCTTCACGCGGCCGTGGCGCTCCGGTTCCTCGATCCGGACCGGGCAAGGCGCTGACGACTTTCACCCGGGCCTAGCCAGAGCGCTTCGCGTGGGCGATGGTCGCGCCAAGCGAACCCGCGCCCGCAATGGACCAGCAGCCGGCGGGCGAGCCGTGGCCTCCCGACGGTTCGGGACGTCGGTCGGGTGGGACGGTGAAGCCGGATCAGGTTCAGGCGAGGGCAAGCGGGCTGTGACGCTGCGCCCGGCGGCTTCGCCGGGCAGCCGCGCCCCGGGCTACGCCGCGCGCGTCGAGCGCTGGCGGGGCTCCCGGCCGAAGACCTTTCGCAGCTCGTCCCTCGCCGCCTCGAGCCGCCGGCGGTCCTGGCCGGAGAGGTTCCGGCCGGTGCGATTGATGTACAGGTTCAGCATGGACATGGCGGATTGGAACTTCGTGCCCTTGGTGCGGCGGCTCTTGAGAACCGAGGCCTTCAACGCCCGCGCGATCCCCCGGGGCGACCGTTTGAAGATCCCGGCCGGAAGATCCATCGCGTTCGAGGTCTCCCGCACTCGCTGGACCCAGCTCCGGCCGGCCGCCTTCCGCTTCGTCCGCTTGGCTCGTGTCACGCGGGCACCTCCCTCCTCACGAGCCGAGTCCGGGCCGGGGTGGCCGCGGCCCCTCAGGAGGCGGGCTCGGCGGCCGCCGGTGACCGTGCAGGATCCGCTGGAGCGCGGCCACGAGGTCGGCCTCCGCGATGGGCTTGGCCAGGTGGCCTGCGAACCCTTCCGTCCACGTGCGGGCGTAGTCGCGATCGGCCGAGAGCGCGGTGAGGGCGATGACGGGAATGTGCGCCCAGCTCGGGTTGAGCCGCATCCGCTGGACAAACGTGAAGCCGTCCATGACGGGCATCATGAGGTCGAGGAGGATCGCGTGGGGACGCGTCTGCTCGAGGACATCGAGCGCCTGCCGGCCGTGCTCGGCGAGAAGGACCCGCGCGCCGAGGCTGGTCAGCATGCGTCGCAGGAGCTCGCGGCTGTCGGCGTTGTCCTCGACGACCAGGAGGGTGAGCGCCTTGAGGGGCCGCCGCGCCGGGCTCGGCTGCGCGCTTGGCTTGGTTTCGCGACGCCGATGCGTCGCCTGATCCGGGCGGAGTCGGAACCGACGCCGGCCGGGGCCGGCGTGGAGGATCAGGGCGCGCGCGAACATCAGCCTTCCTCCGCCCTCCCGCCCGCGAAGCTGTCGGCGTCGTTACGAGTGCCGTTGATTAATCGCTAACAGCTTTGAGGCTGACCGTCAAGAGGGGCGCTTGGCGGCAACGGAGGGGCGCTTTCGCGAGCGCTTCTTGATCGTCCCGCGGGATTTCCGCGCCGGCGGGGACACCGGACAGTGGACGTGCTCAGGACCGGCGTCGCCCCGCACGTACCCCGTGCCGGCGGCGATGGGTCGGGCACATCGCGAACACGTAAGCTTCTCGTCCATCACGCTCAGGGTACTTCGGCTCATCGCCCGACCCTTCCACGACCGGCCGAAGTCCGCTCACTTCCATCGCAAGGCCGATACCAAATCGGATCCATATGACTCTCAGATAGGAGCAGGGATGATGCCAAAAAAGGGTGAGGTGAAGTGTGACGCGACGTTAAGGCGATGAGGCGGACTCGCACGCCGTCTAGGGGTCGATCAGATCCTGGCCGTCGCGAACCGCCGGTGGCGAGATCCTGACCGCCATCGGCCCTGCCGGTGCGTCGCGCCGTCTCTCGAATTGACGGCGCGCGGCGGCTCGCCATCGCCGCCGCAACTATCGGCCCGGCCGCGCGACAGCCTCCCAGAGGAGCTCGGCCGGGTGCTGCGCCTGACGCCCCGTCGTGTGCTCGATCTGCTGCCGGCAGGAAATCCCGGGAGCGCACACGAAGGCCTCGGTCCCTGCCGCCTTGACCGCCGGCACGAGCCGCCGCCCGGCGATCGCGAGCGACAGATCGTAGTGCTCGGCCTCGAACCCGAACGAGCCCGCCATGCCGCAGCAGCCGGCATCCACTTCGGTCACCGCGTATCCCGCCGCCTTCAGCACGGCCACGGTGGGGGCGGTGCCGACGAGCGCCTTCTGGTGGCAGTGGCCATGGAGCACCGCGGCCCGGCCATTGGCGCTCGCGTCGGCGAACGCGGGCTTCCGCCCGGAAGCCCACTCCCGCTGGAGGAACTCCTCGAGCAGGAGGCTCTGCCCGGCGACCAGCCGCGCGTCGGCCGACCGGAGGAGATCCACGTACTCGTCGCGGAGGGTCAGGAGGCACGATGGCTCCAGGCCGACGATCGGGAGCCCCTGGCGCGCGAATCCGGCGAGCCGCCCGACGTTGTAGGCGGCGAGATCCCGCGCGCCGGCCAGCAGGCCCTTGGAGATCATCGGACGCCCGCAGCAGCGCCGGTCCGGGAGGACGACGCGGTACCCGCTCGCCTCCAGGAACCGCGTGGCGGCGATCGCCACGCCCGGGGTCTGGTAGGTATTGAAGGTGTCGGGAAAGAGGACCACGGCGCCCCGCTCCCCCGTCTTCTCGGGTCGGTGGCGGGCGAACCACGTGGTGAACGGCGTCCGGGCGAACGCCGGCAGCGGCCGCCGCCGGTCGATGCCGGCCAGGCGCTCCAGCAGCCAGCGGGCGGGGAGCGAGCGCGCGACCCAGTTCGACACCGGGGCCAGGGCCGACCCGGCGCGAGCGAGGCCGTGGATGTGCCCGAAGAGGCGGTTCCGGAGCGGAAGGCCGTGCCGGCGGTAATAGTGCGCGAGGAATTCGTACTTGAGCTTCGCCATGTCGACGTTGGCGGGGCACTCGGCCTTGCACGCCTTGCACTCGAGGCAGAGGTCCAGCACCTCGTAGAGCCGCCGGCCGGTGAAGTCGGCGGCCGGCACTTTCCCGGAGAGCACGGCCCGAAGGGCGTTGGCCCGACCCCGAGTGGAGTGCTCCTCGTCGAGCGTCGCCATGTACGAGGGGCACATGGTCCCTTCGAGCTTCTTGCGGCAGACCCCGATGCCATTGCACATCTCGACGGCGGCCGCGAAGCCGCCCTGGGCCGAGAAGTCGAGGAGCGTCTCGGGCTCCCAGGTCCGGTAGGCCGGGCCGTAACGGAGGTGCTCCGTCATGGGCGGGGCGTCGACGATGTTGCCCGGGTTCAGGAGGCCCTTGGGGTCGAAGGCCCGCTTCACCTGGCGGAAGGCGTCGTAGAGCCGGGGGCCGTAGAGCCGCTCGTTGAAGGGGCTGCGGGCGCGCCCGTCCCCGTGCTCTCCCGAGAGCGCGCCGCCGAACTCGAGGACGAGCGCCGTGATCTCGTCGGCGATCGCCTGCGTCTTCCGGATCTCGGCCGCGTCCTTCAGGTTGATGAGCGGACGAATGTGCAGGCAGCCGACGGAGCAGTGCCCGTAGTAGCCGGCGGCGGCGTCGTGACGGGCCAGGATCTGCCGGAAGCGCGCGATGAAGGCCGGCAGCTTGACCGGGTCGACCGCGGTGTCCTCGACGAAGGCGATCGGCTTCTTGTCGCCCTTGAGCCCGAGGAGGAGCCCGAGGCCCGCCTTCCGAAGCTTCCAGATCGACTGCTGGGCAGCCGGCTCGAAGGCGAGGTGGGCGGCGTACCCGATCCGCTTCCGCGCCCGCAGCGCCTCCAGAGCCTCGACCTTCGCCCGGACCTCTGCTTCGCTGTCCGCCGCGTACTCGACGAGCATGATCGCCTGGGGGTCACCCTGGACGAAACCCATCCGCTGCCGCTGCTCGATGTTCTGACGGGCAAGATCGAGGATGAGCTTGTCGGTGAGCTCGACCGCGTAGGGGCCCGTCGTCAGGATGTCCTGGGACGACTCCAGAGCCTCCTCCAGGCTCGCGTAATGGATGACGTCGAGCGCGGTGTGCTTCGGCTTGGGGACGAGCCGCACCTTGAGCTCGACCACCACGACCAGCGTCCCTTCCGAGCCGACCGCGAGCCGCTGGAGGCCGAACGGCCGAGGCGTCCCGTTCTTCGGCACGAATTCGTCGAGATTGTAGCCGGAGACGCGACGGAGGATCTTCGGGTAGCGCGCCCGGATCTCCTCCGCGTGCTGGGCCGTGAGCCGCCGAACCTCGCGGTAGATCGACCCCTCGAGCCCGTCGGCGCGGCACTTCGCCTCGAGCTCGGCCGGGGCGAGGTCGCGCAGCACCACCTCGGAGCCGTCGGCCAGCAGGCAGCGGAGCTCGAGCACGTGGTCGATGGTCTTCCCGTAGGCAATCGAGTGAGAGCCGGCCGAGTTGTTGCCGCTCATCCCGCCGAGGGTGGCCCGGTTCGAGGTCGAGGTGTCGGGGCCGAACAGGAGCCCCAGGGGGCGGACGTGGGCGTTCAGCTCGTCCTGGACGAGCCCCGGCTGGACGCGGCACCAGAGCTCCTCCCGATTCACCTCGAGGACACGGCTCATGAACTTCGAGAAATCGAGGACGACCGCGTGGTTGACCGCCTGCCCGGCCAGGCTCGTCCCGCCCCCGCGCGGGAGCACCGGGACGTTGTAGCGGTTGGCGAGCTCGAGGACCGCGTGGACGTCGGCGGCCGACCGGGGCAGTACCACCCCGATCGGTTCGACCTGATACATCGACGCGTCGGTCGCGTACAGCAGGCGGGAGTAGTCGTCGAAGCGGACCTCGCCGGCGACGACCTTCCGGAGCTCGCGCTCGAGGTCGCTTCCCGCCTTGCCGTTCGCCGGGCCGGGAGGGTTCATCAATCAAGCCCTTCGGAGTCGGCCTCATTGTCGCATACCCCGAGAACCGCCACCAACCGCGCCACGGTCCGCTTCGTGGAGGAAGAGCGCCGCCGGCCCGCGGATCGACGTCGTCTTGGTCTGGCGCACGATGACCACCCGGGCGGCCCGGTAGGCGCCCTCGAAGGCGTAGGCGCGCGTCCAGCGCCGCACGTCCTCGAGATGCGTCTCGAGCGACCGGGCCACGCCCCCCGTGAGGACGATCGCCTCGGGATTGAGCCCGTTCAGGATGCCTCCGAGCCCGGCCCCGAGCGCCTGGCAGACACCGTCCACCAGCTGCCCGGCGAGCGCGTCACCGGCCTGCGCCGCCGCGAAGACGTGGCGGGCCGTGAGCGTCTCCAGCCTCGCGCCGGCCAGCTCGAGGAGCGGCGACGGCGGTCGGCCGGCCAGTGCCTCACGCGCCTGGTCGGCGATGTCCGGTCCCGCCACGTACGCCTTGAGACACCCGCGAGAGCCGCAGAAGCACGGCCGGCCGTCGAATTTCACGGTGACGTGCCCGAGCTCGCCGCCGTACCCCGAGGCGCCCCGCACGATGTCGCCGTCGAGGTAGATGCCGCCTCCGACGCCCGTGCCGAGCGCCAGCAGGACGAAGGACCGGAGCTCCCGGGCGACGCCGAAGCGGGCCTCGCCGAGGGTGAGGGCGTTGACGTCGTTGTCGAGGACGGTGGGAAGCCGCGTCTCTGCCGCCACCAGCTCGGCCAGCGGCGCGCCGGCCAGCTCCGGAAGATTCTGGACGTCGTCGCCGATCCGGCCGGCGGCGGCATCCACGGCGCCCGGCACCCCGATGCCGCAGCCGGCGAGCGCGAGCCCGGCTGCGGCGGCTCGAGCGCGCGCCTCGGCGAGGAGGCCGAACAGCGTCTCGAGCACGGTCCCGGGACCCCGGCCGAGCGTCGGGGCCTCGGTCGCCCAGCGGACCTCGCCGCTCGGGGTGACCACGCCGACCCCGATGGTCGTGCCGCCGACGTCGGCGCCGATGACGGCCACCTCGGCGGGCACGCCCCTCACGCGCCGGTCACGTTCGGATCAGGGCCCGCGAAAGAGCGGCCCTCGCGCGCACGAGACGTGATACCTCCCGACAGCATAGCCCGCTCCGAGCGGCGGCTGTGCCGCCGCAACGATCCTGGGGGAGGCCTCGGACGGGGTGTTCCGACACCCCCTCCGATTCAACTCAGGGGGGCCGGCAGGGTCCCGAAGTGACAGAGCCGGATGTCGAGCCGCTCGAGCGTGGCTCGCGCCTCGGCATCGCACAGCGCGCGGAGCTCGGTCTCGCGCTGCCGGCCATAACGGCTGTAAGCCAGCGCCTCGTCGTAGTACCCCGGATGACACATGAGCTCGGTGATGCCGACCGGAAGTACCGCCAGGGTGTCGAGAAGGCGTTCGGGTGTCCAGTAGGGCTCGACGCTGTCGCCACCGAGGAAGTGATCCGGTGTCCGGGCCCCGTGGCGGCGGAGGCCGTCCCGGAAGCCGGGGTCCTGGCTCCGGAGGGGCAGGCGCGCCGCGAGCGCCACGCCGAGGACGATCTCCCCGACCCGGCGGAGGCGGTGGACGTGATGATGGCTGTCCAGGTGGGTCGGCCCCCGGCCGAAGCGTCGGCCGAAGGCTTCGAGCTGGGCTTCCACCTCGCGACGCACTTCGTCGGGTTGGGCGCGCCCGTCGATCTCCTCCGGGTCGCGCAAGAAGCGACCCTCGGGACCGACGAGCGACGGCACCGCCGCCGCCGGCGAGACCGGCGTGCCCCAGGTCAGGTTGACGTGGAGCCCGATCCCCAGCCCTCGAAGCGCGGAGGCCTCGGCGTCGAGATCGGGCTGCGGCGCGAGGTTGACGAGGGTGGTGGTGCTGGTGACCACGCCGCGGCGGTGAGTCTCCAGGATCCCGCGGCTGACTCCGGTGGTGAGCCCGAAGTCGTCCGCGTTGACCACGAGGAGGCGCGAGGCGCCGCTCACCGCCGGCGGCGGCCCTCGAGCACCAGCCGCTCCACGGTCGTGGGGATGCCGCGCGGCAGAGTCCCCTCGAGGTCGTGCGCCCGGATGTGCTCCAGGCGCTCGTAGCCGAGACGGGGGAAGCCCTGGGTCTCGCGGGCCATGATCCGCGGCTCGAGCCCGGCAGCCTCGAGCTTCCCGAGCCCCTGTCGCACGCCGAGGAACGCGAAGATCGAGAAGCGGAGCCGGCCTCCGGGCTCGAGGTGCGCGGGCGCGCCGGCGATGACGCGATCGAGCACCGCCCAGCCGTCCAGCCCGCCGTTGTCGGCCCGCGCCATCCAGTCGTCCCGCTCCCGCTCGGGCGGGGTCGGCATCTGGGGCGCCCCCGAGACGATGAGGTCGAAAATCTCCCCCCGGACCGGGTCGTAGCCGTCTCCCAGCCGCGCCTCCACCCGATCCCCGACGCCGTTCAGCGCGGCGTTCTGGCTCGTCAGGGCCACGGCTTCGGGGACGACGTCGGTCGCCACCACGCGCTTGGCGTGGCGCGCGGCCAGGATGGCGGCGAAGCCGGCTCCGGTCCCCAGGTCCAGCACCTCGTCCCCGTCTCTCACGTCGAGGTGCCGGAGCAGCAAGAGCGAGCCCGGCTTCGGGGCCTGGGCCCCGTCGGCCAGGCGGAAGACGGCGCCCTCGTAGAGGAAGAGGAGGGTGCCGGCCTCCGGCATGCTACTTGCCGAGGACCTTGCGGAAGTAGGTCCGCATCTCCTCTTTCAGGAGCGAGAGCGCGCCGGAGTCCGTCACCGCGTCCTCCAGCATTTCGAGATCGAGCCGCAGGGGATTGGGCTCCTTGCGGATGCCGTCCAGCTCGACCGTGAACACGCACTGCTCGTCGGACTCGGTGAAGACGGCCCGGGCCTTCTTGAAGGTCCCCTCTTCCCGCGCCACCTGCTCGATGGCCTCGTGGAGGACTCGGACGATCCCCTCCTGGCTGCCGGCCGGCACCGTGCCAAACCCCGTCGTGAGCTTGATCTCTGCCATCGCTGCCGCCTAGAAGCGAACCTGGGGCACGGCGCGCTCACCCGCCTCCTGGATCTCGAAGAACTCGCGCCGCTGGAAGTTGAACATCCCCGCCACGATGTTCGACGGGACGCTCTGGATCCGCGTGTTCAGGTCGCGCACCACGGCGTTGTAGGCCTGGCGCGACCCGGCGATCGCGTTCTCGGTTTCGGCCAATGACTGCTGGAGGCTCAGGAAGTTCTGGTTGGCCTTGAGCTCCGGGTAATTCTCCGCCACCGCGAGGAGCCCGCGCAAGGCCTGGGTGAGCATCCCCTCGGCCTGGGCGGACTGGGCCGGCGTGGTGGCCGCCATCGCCCGGCTGCGCGCTTCGGCGACCTTCTCGAAGACGCCGCGCTCGTGGGCGGCGTAGCCTTTGACGGTTTCCACCAGGTTCGGGATCAGGTCGTGGCGCCGCTTGAGCTGGGTATCGATGTCCGACCACGCTTCGTCGGAACGGACGCGCAAGCGGACCAGTCCGTTGTAGATGCTGACCCCGATGAGAACGACCAACACCGCGAGACCGAGGACGACCCAGAGCGCCATGGTCCCTCCCTTCGGACAGAGTTCAGGCGTGGTCGACGGCCGTATCTTAGCCGAAGGCCGCGGGAGGCGAAAGGCGAACGCGAGCCGACGGGCGCC
>DASYQW010000296.1 GCA_036005065.1 Candidatus Methylomirabilota bacterium
GTCCAGGTCAATCCCTCGGCTTATCAGGCGCTCGCCCGCCGTCACCGGGCCGGCGTCGCGCTGCTCGCCGAGTAGCCCGCCCTGAGGCGGTCTGGTAGAGTGGCCCCATGGCCGGACGCGTCATCCCTTTCCGGCAACCCGGGCCGGAGCCGGGCGAGGAGCCCCGGTTCGAGGAGGCGACCCGGGTCCGCGACCAGGCCGAGGCGCTCGTCGTGAAGAGCCTGCTCGAAGCCTACGGGATCCGCGTGCTCCTCCGGACCCACGTCGCCCAGTCCGTTCACCCCTTCACCGTGGGCGACCAGGGGGAGGTGCGGATCCTCGTCCCGCGCGCGGCCGTCGCCGAGAGCCGCCTCCTGCTGGCGCGGATCGCGCCCGGTCCCTCGTTTCCCTGATCGGGTCCTGGGAGGGGGCCTCGACGGCCCCCTCCCAGGCCCACCCCCAAAGGGTTGCGCGGACTACGCGACGCATCCGGCGATTGGCGTCATCGGCCGCTGATGACTCCGACACGGGGCCTGCTAATCGAGGAGACGGCAGACGGCTTCGAGCACCTGCTCGACGCGGGTGAGCGTCGCCGGCTCGAGGGTCTCCGGGCGATCCCCGGGCGTGTGGTAGGTCGTGAACGGCGGGGGCCGCCGCGCCGGTGAGACCAGGATCCCGCGCACGCCGCCGTAGATGAATGTCCGCAGCGCCTCGGCCGCCGCCGTGGGGACGACCGTCAGCCCGACCGCCGGCACGCCACGGTCGGCGAAGGGCCGATGATCGCTCCCGAAGAACGGGACCGGCTCGGCGAGGTGATAGGTCTCGTCGCGCCGGTAGCCGAGGGCCTCGACGGTCGCGACCCAGGCTTTGACCAGGGCACTCTCGGCCATCCCCGGGGTCACGTCCCAGAGGGCCAGGCTCTCGCCGATGCCGCAGAGCTCGAGGCTCAACACCCCCACGAGGTCGTCGAGGGGGGCGGTCCGCGCGTACACTCGCGAGCCGAGCATGCCCCGCTCCTCGTCGCCGAAGAAGGCGATGCGGACCCGAAGCCGCCGCGGCGGATCCGCGGCGAGCCGCGCCCACAATCCCAGGAGGATCCCGACCCCGGCGGCGTTGTCGTTGGCGCCGGGACTGCCGGGCACCGCGTCGTGATGGGCGGCCAGTAGCAGGGTGCGAGGTCCGGGGCCGATGTCGACGACGAGGCTCAGGCCAGCCCCTTCCACCGTGCGATAGGGCAGGCGCATCAGGGGGATCCCGCGGCTCCGGAGCGCGGCCTCCAGGATGCTGGCGCGCTGGCGGTTGGATCGGCCGGCGAGGAGCCGCGCGGTATCGAGCGCAGTCGGCGCGGCCAGGACACGATAGACGTCCAGGGGGAGCGGTGTGATCGGCGCCGCCGGGCTCCCGAGGTTCATGAGCCGCGCGGTCAGCACGTTGAGCGCGCCGCCGAGCGCGCGCCGGAGCTCCCGACGCCAGATGCCCGCCCCGCTCACCGGGCTCCCCGCGCGGAGGCACCGGCGCCGCGGGCGGGCCCCGGCCCGGGCCGGCTCACAAGCCGTCCGGGAGCGCCACACCCAGCAGCGCGCACGCGTTGCGTGTCGTCTGGCGCGCGACCCGGGCGACGGACGTATCGCGGAGTTCAGCGATCCGGGCGGCCGTCCTCGGGAGGTAGGCGGGCTCGTTCCGCTTTCCCCGCCAGGGCTGAGGTGGCAGATACGGGCAGTCCGTCTCGATGACGAGGCGCTCGAGGTCGAGGGCCCGGACGACCGTCTGCAGCCGTCCCGCGTTGGGGTACGTCACGGGGCCGGCGATCGAGACCAGGAGGCCGAGCGCGAGGCAGCGCTCGGCGACGGCGAGGTCGCCCGAGAAACAGTGCATGATCCCGCCGACCGCGCCGACGTCTTCCGCTCGAAGCACCTCGAGCAGGTCCTCGTGGGCCTCCCGGCAGTGCAGGAGGACGGGCTTTCCGACCTCCCGAGCGAGCGCGAGCTGGGCGCGCAGGGCCCGCCCCTGCACCTCGCGGGGGGAGAGGTTCCGGTAGTAGTCGAGGCCGATCTCGCCCACCGCGACGACCTCTGGCGCCCGCGCCAGCTCCGCGATCTCGGCGAGCGCCGCATCGCTGGCGCGTGCCGCGTCGTGCGGGTGAATCCCCACGGCGGCGAACACGCCGGGGTGCGCCGCCGCGAGAGCGACGGCGTGCCGCGAGGCCTCCGGGTCCGTCCCCACCGTCAGGAGCCGCCCGACCCCGGCCGCCCGGGCTCGCGCGAGGACGTCGAGCCGATCGTCGGCGAACTCGGGCCCGTGGAGGTGGGCATGGGTGTCGAAGAGAACGGCGGGGGACGCGTCGGCGAGCGCCATCGATTCTCAGGGCACGACCGAGAAGCGGAGGCGTCCGATCAGCTGGCCCGAGGCGGTCACCACGTCGACTGTCCAGCGCCCCCGGGGATCGCGGGGAAAGTCCGTCTTGTGGGAGTAGGTGCGGAAGCCGGCCCGCCGCCCTCCCAGCACGGGGGTCGGGAGCCGCACGGTCGTCGTCTCCCCGCCCTCGTGGCGCCATCGATGGATGATCGGCTGCCGGAGCCCGGCCGGTGCGTGCACCGGCGTGTACGCGACGAGGCCGCCCCACTCGGCGAGGGTCGTGACGGACACGCGCGATCCGATGGGCTCCACCGGCTCGAGGTTCCCGACCGCCCGCGCCAGGGTCGGGTTCGCGAGGTGAAGCGGCGCCGGGGGAACGAGCCCGGTGCCGAGCCACGCCAGGGCGGTCGCACCGGCCGCCGACAGCACGGCCCGTCCGAGGGCCGCGGGCCCGGACCCTGCCCCCTCCAGGAACACGGGGGCCAGGGCGAGGCCCGCCAGCGCCGCGCTCCCGAGGACCGCCCAGGCCGGCGGCACCCCCACCAGGGGCAGGGCGACGTTGAGGCCGGCGAAGAGCGAGAACGCGAAGAAGACGCGCCCGGCCCACGGATACGGATGGATGAGGGCCCGGTACCAGGGATCGATCGTGGTGACGAGCGCGGCCGCCGCGAGCAGGAGGAAGAAGGGCAGGGTGATGCCGTCGAACGTCGTGCTGGCGAGGTACCCCGGCAGGACGAAGAGGAGGAGCCCATGGTAGAGCGTCTGGATGGTGTAGTCGCCGGCCACCACCACGAGGCGGCGACCGCGGGCCAGCAGACGCTGGCGCGTCTCCGCGAGCACGGTGAACAGGAACCAGAGGACGACGATGTAGCCGACGATCCACGCGACGTGGGGCACCCCGCGCCGGAAGACCACGAGGGCAGCCAGGCCGCCAGCCAGCGAGACGACCGACACCGCCCAGCGGACGAGGAACGCGCGCCAGGTCGCCCACTCCGCGAGGGCAACGGTCCGCTGGCGGACGAACGGGTCGACCGGGGGTGGCGGCGACGTGTCGGCGGCGGAGCGCAGCGGCGGCTCCGCCAGGCTCTCGCGCCGGGAGCGGAAGACAGCCACAGCGGCGACGGGCCCTAGGTCGTCTCGGGGGGGTCTCGGAAGACCCCCCCGATGCCCCCCCGTCGTGGCGGCGGCGAAGCCGCCGCTCGGAGCACTCCTCGTTGCACCACACGCTCGGTGGTCGGCGCCGGGTTAGTCCGACACACGCCTAACTGGTTTCCAGGCCGACGAGCAGGGCCGCCGGACCGCGGCGCTCGCGGGCGAGCCGGTAGTACTCGGGGATGAGGTGGACGTCGTTCGGTCCCTCGAGCCGGGCGTGCGGGACCCCGAAGGTGTCGAGCAGGGGCTCGCAGTAGCGGACCATCGAGTGCCGGGAGTCGAGTGGGTCCTTGTCCTTCTCGCGGCCCAGGAGCCCGATCAGATAGAGGCTCGGCACACGGCCGTCGAGGGCCACGCCGCGGAGCGTGTTGATCGAGGCGTAGAGGCCGGCGTGCTGGATCATGAGCACGTACGGCTCGCCCCCGATATGGAGG
This sequence comes from Candidatus Methylomirabilota bacterium, assembly GCA_036005065.1. NCBI lineage: Bacteria > Methylomirabilota (SeqCode) > Candidatus Methylomirabilota bacterium. Next base: position 3,921 of record DASYQW010000296.1, read on the forward strand.
CCGGCCGCGATCGCGTTGGCCTCGTCCTCGGTGGCGCACGTCACGACCCGAAGGGCGCGCTCCTTGTCGAGAGCGGCCAGCACCGTCCGCTGGTGGGTGTCGGGCACGCTCAGGATCCAGCCGAGGGGCTCGGGGCGCCGGGACCCCGACGGCCCCTCGGTGGCCGGCGCCGCCCGGGCCTCCCGAAAGGTCTCCTTGAGGGCGTCGATGATCAGCGATGCGGGGATCGATTCCGGCATGGATCGCCTCCTCGCGCGAGCCAGGCCTTATACTACCAGATGGACGGGAGGAGAGACGGGAACCGGTGGCCTCACCTTCGATCGTCTTCGACCACATCGCGATCGCGCTCGAGCGCATCGCCGAGGCGTCGCCCGTGCTCGTCGGCGCGCTGGGCGGCGTGCTCGAGGGGAGCCGGGCGGCCCGCGACTTCAGCTGGGCGTGCTGGCGCTTCGCCGGCGGCGGGCGCATCGAGGTGCTGGAACCACGGGGGGATGTCGGCTTCGTCCACCGCTTCCTGACTCAGCGGGGGCCCGGCATCCACCACGTGACCTTCAAGGTCCCGAGCCTCCGCGATGCGTGCCGGCGTGCCGAGTCCCTCGGCTACGACATCGTCGGGCTCGATGAATCCCGACCGGACTGGAAGGAGGCCTTCCTCCACCCCAAGCAGGCGCTCGGCATCGTGGTCCAGCTCGCCGAGGAGTCCCGGGCGGGCGAGTCGCCGCAAGGCGCCACGGCTCCCCCGGGACCCGGGAGCCCGCCGCCAGCCGTCCGGATCCTGGGGCTCCGGTTGCGGGCGCGCGCCCCTGATCGGGCACGGGTGCAGTGGGCCGGGGTCGTCCAGGGCGAGGAGCGCACGGGGGAGCCCGAGAATGGCGCGCTGGTCTACCGCTGGCCGGGCTCTCCGATGCGGATCGTCGTCGACATCGACCCGGCCGCCGACGAGGGCCCCGTCGCCGTGGAGTTCACCGCCGATCGGCCGGTCCGCTGGCCCGCCGGATCGCACCCGGCGCTGCACGGCATCCTCGCCGGGCGCGAACGCTGAGGGCGCGCGCGGTCAGCCGCCCGACCGCGCTCGGGCCAGCCCGGCTTCGAGGCGCGTGAGTCCCTCGGTGAGCGCGGCCTCCGAGGAGGCGTAGGAGAGCCGCAGGAAGCCCGCCGAGCGGGGCCCGAACGCCTCGCCGGGCGAGACGACGACGCCGTGATCGAAGAGGAGCCGCTCGGCGAGCGTCCGGGTGTCGGTCGTGATCGCGCGGACGTCGGGAAACACGTAGAAGGCCCCGTCGGGTCGGGGGCAGCGGACGCCGGGAATCCGGTTGAGCCGCTCCACCACGAGATCCCGCCGGCGCTCGTAGGCCTGTCGCATCGACTCCACGCAGTCCTGCGGCCCGGTAAGCGCGGTCAGCGCCGCCCGCTGGGTGGCGGCGTTCACGCAGGAGGCCACCTGCTCCTGCACCGTGGCCATGACCTGGAGCATCGGAGCCGGCCCCGCGAGGTACCCGATGCGCCAGCCGGTCATCGCGTACTCCTTCGAGAAGGAGTAGATCGAGACCGTCCGCTCGGCGAGCGCCGGGAACGACGCCGGGCTCACGTGGCGGACGTCGCCATAGACGAGCGCCTCGTAGGCTTCGTCGGACACGAGGAGCAGGTCGCGCCGGACCGCGAGATCCCCGATGGCGTGGAGGAGGTCGCGCGGGAAGACGGCGCCGGTCGGATTGCCGGGACTGTTGATGAGGATCGCCCGGGTCCGCGGGGTGATGGCCGCCTCCAGCGCCTCCACGGCCGGCAGATAGCCGCGCCCGGGGTCGGCCGGCACCCACACGGGCACGCCGCCGGCCAGCGTGATCTGGGAGGGATAGTTGCAGTAGCAGGGATCGGTGAGGATCACCTCGTCGCCGGGATCGATCCCGACCAGAAACGTCAGCATGAGCGCCTGCATCGCCCCGACCGTGACGAACACCTGGGTGGCCGGGTCGACCTCGACGCCGTTCACCTTCCGGAGCTTCTGCGCGATCGCGTCCCGTAGCTCGCGGTAGCCGGCGTTGGGGGAGTAGCGCGTGTAGCCCTCCCGGAGCGCCGCCTGGCCCGCCTCGACGATGTGCGGCGGCGTGGGGAAGTCCGGCTCGCCGACGGCGAGGCTGATCGCCCCCGGCACGTCCTGGGCCGAGTCGTACATGTGCCGGATCAGCGAGGGCGGTACGCGTCCGGCTCGGCTCCCGGCCCTGTCGCGCGGCATGATGGTCTGAACCCCTCAGATGGCGGCGATCACCGCGATCTCGACCAGGTAGCCGGGGCGGGCCAGGCGCGCCTCCACGGTCGCCCGGGCGGGCGTGTTGGCGGGGTCGACCCAGGCGTCCCAGGCCGCGTTCATGTCGTCGTAGGTGCCCATGTTGGCCAGCCACACGGTGGCCGAGAGGAGCTTCGTCTTGTGGCTCCCGGTGGCGGCCAGCACGGCGTCGATCTTCTTCAGGACCTGCTCGGTCTGGCCCTTGGCGCCGGCCGACGGATCGTCCGCGACCTGCCCGGCGAGGTAGACCGTGTTGCCGTGGACGACCGCCTGGCTGAGACGTGGCCCGACCTTGTGACGCGTGACGCTCATCGTGTCTCCCCCCTGTTCGAGGTGAACGGGCTGGTCATCAGAACTCGATCCGCTGGCCCTGTCGCGCCACGATGAATCGTACTCCCAAATCGTTGAGCTCGCCCAGCTGTTTGGCGATGCGATCGCGGGTGATCGGCCCTCGTTCGAGGACCGGCTTCACGTGAGTCACCACGACCACGAGATCCCGCAGAGCGTGCCCGCTGGGCGAGGGACCGGCGAGCTCGGCCAGCCGGCGGAGCTCCCGCAGCGCCCAGGTCGGCGTGAGGTGGCCGAAGAGAAGCGTATCGGGCCGGCCCTCGGGATACGAGGTCTCCAGGAAGATCCCGCGGAGCCGTCGATCGCGCACGAGCGGCGCGACCCGCGCCCACACCGCGGCCATCCGGTCGCTGCGCTCCACGGCGTCCGGCCCCGTGTCCCCGAGGTACAGCACGTAACTCTCGCCGGCGCGCAGCAGAAACGCCGTGGAGACGTCGCCGCCGTGGCTGAGGGGGAAGGCCTCGACGGTCAGGCCGGTGCCGGCGATCGGGTGCTCCTGGCCGGGGCTGAGCCGGACGTACCGGTACTTCTTGAGCGGCGTCCCCTCCCCTTCGTCGGCGAAGTTCGGCCAGACCTTCCAGTTGAACAGGTGATCCCGGATCCGATCGATGGTGGCGGTGAGGCCGAGGATCTCCTTGCTGGCGTCCTCCGGTGAATCGATGACGAGGCCCGCTACGTGATCCAGATGGGCATGGGAGACGAGGTAGGCCTTGACGGCATGCCGGAGGATCCAGCCCTCGGCGGCCAGCGGCGAGTCGAGCGGAGGCCGAACCGACCCGAAGCTTCCGAGGGCGTGTGCCCGCCGGATGCCCGAGAGCAGCGTCCCGGCGTCCAGCGCGACGAAGTCGCCCGAGCCGGCCGGCGCCAGCAGGTACGCCGACAGATCGTCCTGGCTCGGCCCTCCTCCGGCGCCGAGCACGACCGTCACGAAGCGCGGGGCCGGACGCTCGGCCATCCCGCCCGCGACCGCCCAGGTCGCGAGGGCGAGCAACCCGACGGCGAGCAGCCACCACCCGGCCCCCCAGCGAACGGAGTGACCCGGCAGCGTGGCCCGAACGTGCGCCGCTTCGAGCAGCGCTCCGAGCGGCGGCTGTGCCGCCGCAACCGAGAGGGGGGGCATCGGGGGGGTCTTCCGAGACCCCCCCGAAGAGCTACCGATCAAGGAACAGGCCCCCGCTCAGGTTCAAGTTGGCGCCGGTGACGTAGCTCGCCTCGTCGGAGGCGAGGAAGACGGTGGCCGCCGCGACTTCCTCCGGAGTGCCCTCGCGGCCGAGGGGGATCCGGAGGCCCGGCAGCGTGCCGCCGGCGGTGTCGCCCATGTCGGTGGTGATGAGGCCCGGCGCCAGGGCGTTGACGCGGATGCCCTGCGGCGCCAGCTCCCTCGCCAGCGAGCGCGTGATCGAGACCAGCCCGGCCTTGGAGGCGGCGTAGTGGGCGCAGGGATTGAGGCCACCGCTCCAGGCCGCGTCGGAGGCCACGTTGACGATGACGCCACCGCGCCCGGCCATCGCCCGCGCCGCCGCCTGGGCGCAGAAGAAGGCGCCCTTGAGGTTGACGTCGAGCAGGCGGTCCCAGTCGCCCTCCTCGAGATCGAGGACGGGCTTCCGCTGGAAGAGGCCCGCATTGTTGACCAGCACGTCGAGCCGCCCGAAGGCGGCCACCGCCGCTGCCACCACCGAGCGGGCCTGGTCCACGCGGCCGAGGTCGGCGGCATGCCAGACGGCTCGGCGGCCGAGCGCGGCGATCTCGGCGCAGACCGCCCGGCCCGCGGCCGCGTCGCGGCCGTTCACCAGCACGTCGGCCCCTTCGCGCGCGAAGGCGAGCGCGATCGCCCGTCCGATGCCGCGGGTCGCCCCGGTCACCGCCGTCGCCTTGCCCTGGAGCCGCATGGTCTCTCCCCGTGATCGGCCGCCCCGGGGCCGGCCGGCTCCGCCCTACAGTCGGGCGAGGACGGAGCCGGCCAGCTCGCCCATCAGGTCGTCGAACGCCGCGACCGTCTCGGCCACGTCGGCCTCGCTGTGCGCCGCGCTGGTGACGCCCCCGGTGTAGCTCATGAGGTCCACCCCGCGCACGCGCAGGCCGTTCTGAATGGCCGAGACGACGGGACCCGGGATCGACTTCAAGGTGGCGGCGTCCAGCGTGCGGAGCCCGTCGCGCGAGCGGCCACGGCCCGGCGCCCCTTCCAGGTAGATGTGGAAGGTGGAGGCCTCGCCGTAGACGTAGCCCGCGATCCCCCGGCGCTCGAGGACGGCGTCGAGCCCCTGGCGCAGTCCGGCCGCGATGCGATCGGCGTGCCGCTGGGGCTCCCCCGTCGCGACGATCGGCAGGCAGGCCAGCGCGGCCCCTGCCGAGACCGGGTTCGCGTTGAAGGTCCCGAGGTGGAGGACCCGCTCGTAGCGATCGTGCCGGGCTTCCCCGCGGATCGTCAGCAGGTCCATCACCTCCGCCCGGCCGCAGACCGCAGCGCCTGGCATCCCGCCGGCGATCACCTTGGCGTGAGTCGAGAGGTCGGGCGTCACGCCGTAACGCTCCTGGGCGCCGCCGGGTGCCCAGCGAAATCCCGTGATCACCTCGTCGAAGACGAGCAGGACGTCGTGACGGCTCGCGAGCTCGCGGACGCCCTCCAGGAAGCCCGGCCGCAGCGGCACCGTCCCCCACGACGCGCCGGACGGCTCGAGGATGATCGCCGCGATGTCCCGATCGTCGCGGAGCGTCTCGGCGAGGCGGTCGAGGTCGTTGGCCGGGATCATCACCGAGCCGAGCGCCGTCCCCGGGGCGAGCCCCCGGCTGGGCGAGACGTCGAAGGGATAGGCGAACCCCGAGACCAGGTCGTCGTGCCAGCCGTGGAAGTGTCCCTCGAACCGCAGCAGCTTCCCCCGCCCGGTGAAGGCCCGACCGAGCCGGGCGGCCAGCATGTTGGCCTCGCTTCCCGAGTTCACGAAGCGCACCCGCGCGGCGCACGGGACGAGTCGCGCGATCGCCTCGGCCCACTCGACCTGCGCCGGGTGATCGTTCCCGAAGTGCGTCCCCCGGCCCACCGCCTCGCGCACCGCCGCCACGATGGCCGGATGGGCGTGCCCGAGGAGAAGGGCGGCATTGCCCAGGCCGTAGTCGATGTAGCGGTGACCGTCCACGTCCCACTTGTAGGCCCCCTGCCCATGGGTGATGCAGGTCGGGACGGGACTCTGATGCCGGAGGTCGTGCCCCACGCCGCCAGCCACGGTAGCGCGCGCCCGCGCATACCAGGCCGCCGACTCGGGCCGCGTGGCCACCAATCGCTCGCTGACGTCCTGGCTGATCATGGAGGGCCTCCTTCGACCTGCCGGCGATCCCGCTCGACGGTTCACGCGCCCGCGCTCCGGACCTCGGAGCGGCATCCGAGAGGGTAGCACGGCGCCGCCGCTTTCGGGACGCAACCGCGAGCCCTTCGTCGGGTCCGCGGTGACACGACGGGGCCGGCGTGCTACACTGCTGGCCGCATCCTATTCCCTTCCAGCGAGGACGACGATGACCGACGCGATCCGGATCAACCGCGCCCCCACCAAGAAGCCCAGGCCCAAGGACCACGAGCTCGGCTTCGGCACGGTCTTCACCGACCACATGTTCGTGGCCGACTTCCAGGAGGAGAAGGGCTGGTACGATCCTCGGATCGAGCCCTACGGCCCGCTCTCCCTGGATCCGGCGACGGCCGTGCTCCATTACGCCCAGGGCATCTTCGATGGGCTGAAGGCCTTCCGGGGCCAGGACGGCAAGGTGCGCCTCTTCCGCCCTCAGAAGCACGTCGAGCGCCTGAACAACTCGGCGCGCCGGATGTGCATCCCGCAAATGGACCCGGAGTTCGCGCTCCGGTCGCTGGTCGAGCTGGTCCGGCTGGAGAAGGACTGGGTGCCGTCGAGCCTCGGCACCGCGCTCTACGTCCGGCCCGTCATCATCGCGTCCGAGGCCTTCCTGGGGGTGCGGCCGGCCAAGTCGTACATCTACTACGTGATCCTGTCGCCGGTCGGCGCCTACTACCCCGAGGGCATCAACCCGGTGAAGATCCTGGTCGAGGACACGCACGCCCGCGCCATCCACGGCGTGGGGGAAGCGAAGACGGGCGGCAACTACGCGGCGAGCCTCTACGCGGCCGAGGAGGCCCACCAGGCCGGCTTCACGCAGGTCCTGTGGCTCGACGCCCAGCACCGCAAGTACGTCGACGAGGTCGGGACCATGAACATCATGTTCCGGCTCGGCGACGAGGTGATCACGCCGCCTCTCGGCGGCACCATCCTCCCCGGCGTGACCCGCGACTCGGTCCTCACCCTGATGCGGGAGTGGGGATTCAAGGTCGCCGAGCGGCAGATCACGATCGACGAGGTCGTGGGGGCCGCTCGGGGCGGGACGCTCCGGGAAGCCTGGGGCACCGGGACCGCCGCCGTCATCTCACCCGTCGGAGAGCTCGCCTACAAGGGGGAGCGGCTGGTGATCAACGGGGGGCGGATCGGCGAGCTCACCCAGCGCCTCTACCAGGCCATCGTCGACATCCAGTACGCCCGGGTCCCCGACAAGCGCGGCTGGACGCTGGAGGTCTAGGTCATGGGAGGGGGCCTCGACGGCCCCTCCTAGGCCCACCCCCAGGGGTTGCGGCGGCAAAGCCGCCGCTCGGACGCTACTCGACGCATTCGGTGATCGGCGTCATCGGCCGCCGACCACTCGGACACGCTCCTGGGCTAAACCGGATCATTCGCGAGGCATGGCATCGACGGCGAGGGCTACACCCTCGCCACGTCGCGACGGGCAAGCGCGGCGAGGTACGCCTCGAGCGCGGCCGCCTCACCCGGGCTGAGGCGCGCCTCACCGAACCGGACGCGTTCGTAGGCGGCGGTCAGCGCCGCGAACCCCTCCGCGCAGGCCGGGGCGCCTCGTGCGACCCGCGCCGCGAACTCCCGGGCCGTCTCGCTCGGCTCCGGGCGCAGACCCCGCCGGCGGAGGGCGCGCAGCGCCCGCTCGTAGAAGCGTGGCAGGCGGATCCCGGCCCGCGGGGTCCGTCCCGGGAGCTCCCACCGCCAGACCCACGCGATCAGCCCACCCACCAGGACCACGACCCCCGACCACGCGAGCCCCGGCCCGCGCGCCCACTCGCGGGCGGCGGCGAGCGAAGGCCCCCAGGTGGCCTGCCGCCGGATCGAGGCCGCGGCCTCCATCTGATCACGAAGGCTCCAGTTGATGACGTAGCGCTGCCAGCGCATCCGCAGCGCATCGAGGTAGAGCCGTGCCGTCTCGAAGGCCCACTCCGCCCCCGCGTCGCCCCGGGGTGACGGGTCGAGCGTGACCCAGCCGGCGCCCCCGACGTAGGCTTCCACCCAGGAGTGGGCGTCACGGAGACGCACCATGAAGTAGCGGCCGTACGGGTTCCACTCGCCGCGCTGGAAGCCGTTCACGATCCGGGCGGGGATCCCGACACTCCGCAGCATCACCGCCAGGGCCGCCGCGAAGTACTCGCAGTTCCCGGCCCGGCGCACGAAGAGGAACTCCTCGACAGGGTCGAGGGTCGTCTGACGCTCGAGCGTCAGCGTGTAGCGGAACTCGCGGCTCAGGTAGGTCGTCAGCCGGAGCGCCGCCTCGTAGGGATCCGCGCTGCCCGTGGTGACCTGGCGGGCCAGTCCGGGAATCCGCGCCGAGAGCGGCGGAAGCTGGAGGTAGCGAGCGGCCGCCGCCGGGTCGAGGGTGGCCGGCTGGCGCCCGCCCGCCGATCGCCCCGCCGGGGGGCGCTCGAGCTCGGACACCACCGTGTACCGGAGCCGCGCCCGCGCCACCGGCACCGACAGGCTCCCGGTGTCGTCCAGGTTCACCGTGTCGGCCCGCAGCCGGACGCCCAGCACGCGCGGCGCGCCGAAGATGATCTCGGTGCCGAGCGGCTCGAGGTAGACCTCCTGGACGAGGATGCGGCCGGTGCCGCGCGGCGCGCTCACGGGAAAGTCGCCGCCCGGCATGCGGCGCAGGGCGACGCGGTGGACGTGGCGGATCGTCCAGGCCCGGCCGTCGAACTCGTCCAGCACGACGCCCCGCCAGCGGAGGTTGGGCAAGCGCTCGGGCTCCGGCACCCAGTCGGGGATCGAGACCCGCATGATGACCCGGTCATCCGTCTCGATCTGCCCGTAAGCGCCGAGCTCCACCCGGTCGGAGAAGCCCGTCACCAGCGGCCCCATGTGCGCCCGCAGTGGGAGCGCCGCCAGCCCGACCCGGGGGATCACGAAGAAGAGGCCGGCCGTGATGGCGAGCACCCCCAGGGAGGCGGCGACGGCGAGGCCGAGGAGGGCGCCGCTGGGTCCGGCGCCGCCAGCCCCGACCACCACCCGCCCCGGCACCGGCTCGGCCTCCAGCAGCCCCTGCTGCTGGAGCGTCACCCAGGTGGCGAGGACCACGAACGCGACGAAGACGAAGAGGAACCCGACGCCGAACGCGGACGCCGAGGCGGCGACGAGCATGAAAAAGGCGAGGAACCCCACCGTGCGCGTGTCGCGGACGGTCCGCAGGGTGACGAGCTTGTAGAAGACGAGGAAGAGCAGGAGGCGGACCAGCCCGTCGAGCACGGTCTCCGCGAGATAGAGGATGTCCACCATCGAGGCGGCGGCCGCGACCGCCACCAGCCCGCGCTCGAAGCCGGGCCGGGCCTGGACCCGCGGGCGGAGCCGATCGACCCGCCAGGTCACCGCCAGCGCGGCGATGGCGGCGGCGGCGGCGACCGGCTCGAGGAAGCCGCCGAGATGGAGCGCAACGAGCCCGTCGGCGACCAGGAGGTAGAGGGCGATCCGCAGCGCCGGCGTGGGCGACATGTCAGTCGAGCGAGATGCGGATCTCGCGGAGCGCCGCGGGTGACCCCGCCCCGCGCGCCGGCCCCGGCTCGTACAGGGCGAGCGCGGTGAGGATCCGCCGCGCGTGGCCCCGTCCCCGCCCGAGCGGGACGAAGAGGCCGGGACCGACCAGCTCGACCCCGCCTCCCGCCCGAACGAGGTGCATCATCAGCGACGCCGCCTCGGAGAGCCCGCGCTCGAGCCGGGCCGGGTCCCCCGCGCCGGTGCCGTCGAGCGTGAGCCGCGTGTCCAGGGTCGTGTCCTCCTCGAGCTCGCGCACCGTGAGGACCTGCGCCTTGGCGCTCGAGCGCCAGTGGATGAGCCGCGGGTCGTCTTCCGGTCGGTACTGGCGGAGGTTTCGGAGGTCGTCGCCGCGACCGCGCCGTCGGGTGGCGGCCCCGCCCGCGCCGCCGAGCTGCCGCAGCCGGTCCGGTGCCACCGGCCCCACCGCCGGGAACACCAGGACCTCGGCATCGAGGCCGACCGGCGCCGCCTTGACGAAGAGGCCGAAGGGAAACCGCGTGGTGATTCGCAATCCCGAGAGGCGATGGCAACCGCGGGCCGCCAGCGTGGCCTCCCAGGTGACCAGCCGCTCGGCGCCAGCCTCGAGCTGCGGCAAGTAGAGGACGCGCGCGACGGCCGCCCGGCGGCCGGGGCCGGCGCGCGGCCCGAGGATCTCGATGGCGACGGAGTGGGACGCGCGCCGCCGCTTCGCGTTGGCGACGATCGCCCCGAACAAGGCCGCGCGCCCCGCGTAGACCTCGTCCGGCAGCACCGCGGTCAGACGGAGGCCGCGCAGGGTGAGCTCGGACAGCACCCCGGAGACGACGATGAGCGCCAGCAGCATGGCACAGAGCAGGTAGACCAGGTTGTTCCCGGTGTTGACGGCCGCCACGCCGAGGCCGACGGCCGCGAAGAGGCACCACCAGCCGTCGCGGGTGGGCCAGGTGGTGTGGCGCGGCCGCAGCCGCCGCCACCGGCGCCGCCCGGCCTCGATCACCGCGGGACCCATGCCCTATCGACGCGTCGTGTGACTTGGCCCGGGCCGATCACCGCGGGACCGGGACGTCTTGCACAATGGCCCGGATCACGGCCTCGGCTCCGCTCCCACCGGCGCCCGGCTCCCCCGCCGGCGCCCGGGCGATCACCCGATGCGCGAGAGCCGGTACGGCCAGCGATTTGATGTCGTCCGGGAGGAGGAACTCGCGCCCATCCAGGAGCGCCTGGGCGCGGGCGGCCCGCAGCAGGGCCAGCGAGCCCCGCGGGCTCACCCCGAGCGTGAGGAGCTCGGAGCTCCGGGTCGCGGTCACCAGGGCCATCAGGTAGTCGAGGACGGCGTCGTCGGCGCGCACGCGATCCGTCGCGTCCTGGAGCGCCAGGACGTCGGCGATGCCGAGGACCGGCGCCAGCGTCTCGAGGGCCGGCGTGGCGGCGCCCCGGAGGATGACCTTCTCGTCGTCCGTCCCGGGGTAGCCGATCCGGATTCGCAGGAGGAAGCGGTCGAGCTGAGACTCCGGCAAGGGATAGGTCCCCTCGTACTCGCGGGGGTTCTGGGTGGCCAGCACCATGAACGGGCGCGGCAGCGGATAGGTCGAGTGGTCGAGGGACACCTGAGCCTCGTTCATGGCCTCCAGCAGGCTCGACTGCGTCTTCGGCGTGGTCCGATTGATCTCGTCGGCGAGCACGATGTTGGTGAAGAGGGGCCCGGGCTTGAACGCGAACTCGCCGCGCTCCGGCTGCCAGACCGAGACGCCGAGAACGTCGGACGGCAGCATGTCCGAGGTGAACTGGATACGCTGGAAGCCCACGCCGATGGACCGGGCGAGCGCCGCGGCCAGGGTCGTCTTGCCCACGCCCGGCACGTCTTCGATCAGGAGATGCCCGCGGGCGAGCAACCCGATGACGGCCAGGCGCACGACCTCGGGCTTCCCCACCAGGGCGCGCCCGACGTTCGCCTCCAGGCGGCGGATCAGCTCCAGGGCGGGTCCCACGGGACCCATAGTACCCCTGAATCCGGCGCCGCCCTACCGGGGACGCAGGAAAACCTGCGTCACGGAGTACGTCTCGCCCTGCCGCCAGACGCCGACGCCCGTCTCCGTGAGCTCGGCGCTCGCCGCACCAGTCCCTCCGCCGGCTCGCTGTTCCTTGTCGCGGACGGCTGTGCCACTATGGATTCGATGAAGGCCACCAAGTACCTGCTCATCGGCGGCGGGCTCGCCGCCGGCCAGGCGGCGAAGGCGCTCCGCGAAGCCGACGCGCACGGCCCCGTGACCCTGGTCGGCGAGGAGCCCTACGTGCCCTACGACCGGCCGCCGCTGTCCAAAGAGTTCCTGCGCGGCGAGAAGCCCCGCGACGCGCTCTTCTTCGACCCCGAGTCGTACTTTCACGAGCACGCGGTCGAGCTCGTCCTGGGCACCACCGTCGAGCGGCTCGACCTCGCCGGCAAGACCGCGGCGCTCGCCAACGGCGAGGTGGTCGCTTTCGAGAAGGCGCTCATCGCCACCGGCGGCCGGCCCGTCCGCCTGCGGCTCCCCGGCGGGGACCTTTCGGGCGTCCACTATCTCCGGACCCTGGACGACTCCGCCGCCATCGCGGCCGAGGCATCCCCCGGCCGGCGCGCGGTCCTGATCGGCGCGGGCTTCATCGGGATGGAGGTCGCCGCCTCGCTGACCCAGCGGGGCGTCCGGGTCACCGTCATCGAGACCCAGCCCCACATCTGGGCCCGCTTCGCCGACGCGACGCTGGCCGGGTTCGTCCAGGACTGCTGCACCCGTCGCGGCGTCGTCTTCCACACGAGCGAGGCGGTCCGCGAGATCCGCGGGGAGAGCCGAACATCGTCCGTCGTCACCCGGTCCGGGAAGGAGCTTCCCTGCGACTTCGTGTGCATCGGCGTGGGAATCGTGCCCAACGTCGAGCTGGCGCAGGCGGCCGGCCTGGCCGTCGACAACGGCGTGGTCGTCGACGAGCACCTCCGGTCGAGCCACCCGGACGTCTACGCGGCGGGCGACGTCGCCAACTACCTCGACCCCGTGGCCGGCAAGCGGCGCCGAGTGGAGCACTGGGGCCACGCCGAGTACTGCGGGCAGCTCGCCGGGCAGAACATGGCCGGGTCCGGCAACCCTTACGACCTCCTCACCTACGTGTGGTCCGACATCTTCGATCTCCACCTGGAGTTCGCGGGCGACGAGAGCGAACACGACCAGGTCCTGCTGCGGGGCCGCCTCGAGGACGGGGCCTTCACCGTCCTCTACCTGAAGGGTCACGTGCTGACCGCCTACTTCGCGGTCAACACGGGCTCGAAGGAGTTTCCCGCCCTCCAGCGCCTCATCCGGCAGAAGAAGGACCTGGCCGGCCGCGAAGCAGAGATCCAGGACCCGACGTTCGCCCTCAAGGGGCTCCGCTGAGCGCGAGCGCATCGAAGAGGAGCGCGCGGTACATGGTCAGGCTCCCGGCTGGTGCCGCCTCAGATGCCCTTGGCCTCCCGCCAGGCGCGGATCTGGTCGCCGTGTTCCTTGTAGTGATGCGCGCTGTTCAAGTCGACGATCCGGTAGGCCGTCCGGTCCGGCTGGTAGCGCTCCTCGGGTACCCGGTCCGCGGCCTGCATGAAGTAGGCGTGCGATCGATCGAACTCGAGGAGAACGTCGGTCACCTCCCGGTCGCGGGCCGCCGCCGCGAACGTCGCGTTCCAGGCATCGGCGTCTTCGTAGCTGACGCCCGGCGGGACCGGCCGCTCGCTGCGGGCCAGCCGTTCCAGGGCCGGCCCGAGCTCCCGATGCCAGCCGGACATGTGGGCCACGATGTCCCGGATGCTCCAGGCTCCCAGCCACACCTCGGTGAGCCGCTCCTCGTTGAGCCCGTCGATCGTCTCGTGAAAGGCGGTGTACTCGCGCGCCGCCCGGGCCAGCAGGTCCTGCTTGTGGCTCATGACGTCTGTCCTCCCCCGATCCATCTTCGCATAGATCGGCGCCCGGCAGGCGTGACGCGTCAGTCGGCGCCGCCGACCCGCCGCGTGCGCAGGGCCGGCGCCGCCATCACGATCAGGATCAGGACCGTGGCGATGACGAAGCCGAGGCTGATCGGCCGGGTGAGGAACACCGAGGGATCGCCGCGCGACATCAGCAGCGCCCGCCGGAGATTTTCCTCCAGCATCGGCCCCAGCACGAACCCGAGCAGCATCGGCGCCGGGCTGCACCCGAGCTTCAGCCATACGAACCCGATGATCCCGAAGACCGCCGCCAGGTAGACCTCGAACGAGCTGTTGTTCACGCTGTAGATGCCGATGGCGGAGAACACCATGATGGCGGGAAAGAGGAGCCGATACGGCACCCTGAGCAGGCTCACCCAGAGGCCGACCAGCGGCAGGTTGAGCACGACCAGCATCAGGTTGCCGATCCACATGCTCGCGATCAGCCCCCAGAACAGGTCGGGCTTCTGGGTCATCACCGACGGGCCGGGGGTGATGCCGTGGATGGTGAGCGCGCCGAGCATCAGCGCCATCGTGCCGCTGGCGGGAATCCCCAGCGTGAGCATCGGGATGAACTTGCACTGGGCGTCCGCGTTGTTGGCGGACTCGGGACCCGCCACGCCCTCGATCGCGCCGTGGCCGAACCGCGACGGATCCCGGGCCACTCGCTTCTCGAGCATGTAGGAGGCGAACGAGGCGATGGCCGGCGTGGTGCCGGGCAGCACGCCGAAGAACGCCCCGAGCCCGGTTCCTCTGAGGATCGGTCCAAAGGATCGCTTCAGATCCTCTCGGGTCGGGAAGAGCGTCATCGCCCCGGACGTGAAGACCTGGCGCTCCTCCGTCTCGCCGAGGTTGCTCACGATTTCGCCCACCGCGAACACGCCCACCGCGACGACGACGAACCCGATGCCGTCCGACAGCTCGGTGATGCCGAAGCTGAAGCGCGCCAGGCCGGAATTGACGTCGATGCCCACGATGCCGAGGAGCAGACCCATGGCCACCATGGCCAGCGACTTGATCATGTCCCCGTGGGCGAGCACGGCGGCGGCGACCAGCCCCATCAGCATCAGCGAGAAGTATTCGGGCGCCCCGAATTTCAGCGCGAGCTCGGTGAGCGGCGGGCCGAACAGCGCGATCAGCAGCGTGCACACCGTGCCGGCAAAGAACGAGCCGATGGCCGCGATCGCCAGCGCGGGCCCGGCGCGTCCCTGCCGCGCCATCTGGTATCCGTCGATACACGTGACCACCGCGGAGGTCTCGCCCGGCAGGTTGACGAGGATGGCCGTGGTGGAGCCGCCGTACTGGGCCCCGTAGTAGATGCCGGCCAGCATGATCAGCGCCGCCACCGGCGAGACGTTGAAGGTGAGCGGCAGCAGCATGGCGATCGTGGCCAGCGGGCCGATGCCGGGCAGCACCCCGATCACGGTGCCCACCAGCACGCCGACGAAGCAGTACAGCAGGTTCTGCAGCGAGAACGCGACGCTGAATCCGAAGATCAGGTTGCTGAACAGTTCCACGCCGGGCCGATCAGAAATCCGCGATCAGCGGATAGGGCAGGCCGAGGCCCCAGATGAACACCGCGACCGAGAGCACGGTCAGGAACACGGTACACCAGAGGACCTCGCGCCACTTGAACTCGCGGCCGGCGGCGGCCGATCCGAAGATCAGGGTCACCAGTGCCGGGATGAAGCCCGCATGCTTCATCAGGACGCCGAACAGGACCAGGGAGAGGGGCAGCAGGACCAGGGCCCGGGGCGACCAGCTCCCCTGGACCTTCTCGTTGCGGTAGAACCCCCTGACGAGCACGTAGAGGCCGAACAGGGCGAGGATCCCGCCCAGCACGCGCGGGAAGTAGCCGGGTCCCATGCGCAGCGCGGTCCCGAGCGGGTAATTCCGGGCGAGGAACATGGACAGGGCGCCGGTCCCGGCCAGCATCAGACCGGCCCAGAAATCCTTGTTGTCGCGAAGCGCCGGCCTCACCGACGACTCAAGCGACGGTTCCGGCCTCCCGGGCGGGCGGCGTCATCGGGCCGGTCCGTCCGCCGCTACGGCTGCAGGCTGATCCCCGCTTCCTTGACGACCCGGGCCCATTTGAGGATCTCCGCCGCGATGAACCGGCCGAACTCCGACGGGTCCATCCGTACCGCCTCGGCGCCTTCGACCTCGAACCGCTTCTGCGTTTCCGCCGAGCCCAGGATCACCGAGAGTTCCTTGTGCAGCCTGCCGACGATCGCCGGCGGGGTGCCGGCCGGGGCCAGGATGCCCCACCAGTTGTTCGCGTCGTACCCGGGCACGCCGGCCTCCGCGATCGTGGGCACCTCCGGCAGGGCGGCGCTGCGCCTCGATCCGCCGGTGGCCAGCACTTTGAGCCGGCCGGAGCGGACGTGGGGCAGCATCTGGATGAGCGAGCCGATCGAGATCTGGGTATTGCCCGCAATGACGTCGATCGTCGCCGGGCCACCCCCCTTGAACGGCACCTGCACGATGTCGATGCCGGCCTGAATCCTGAAGAGCTCGCTCGCCAGATGCTGGAAGGTTCCGGGACCCGCGGTGGCGGCATACAGCTTGCCCGGCCTTTCCCGGGCGAGCGCGACGAGGTCCTTCACCGAGTTGACCGGAAGCCCGGGAAAGACGGCGAGGGCGACCGGCCCCGTTCCCAGCATGGCGACCGGGACAAAGGACTTGATCGGATCGTAGGGCAGCTGCTTGTAGAGCGACGGGTTGAAGGTATAGGCGACCGAGACCAGCAGGAGCGTGTGGCCATCCGGCGGCGACTTCGCCGCGATCTCGGTGCCGATCAGGCCCCCCGCTCCGCCGCGGTTGTCCACGATCACCTGCTTGCCCAGCCGCTCGCCGAGCTGCGCGGCGATCATGCGCCCGACGATGTCGTTGCTCCCGCCGGGCGGAAACGGAACGATGAGCCGCACCGGCTTCGTCGGGTACGACTCGGCCGCCGCCAGGACGCTCGAGTGGGCGAGCAGGAGTCCCACGGTCGTCAGCAGCAGTGCTCGCCTGGCTGGCATGCGCCCACTCCTAGCGGCGGCTTTGCCGCCGCAACGATCCTTGGGTCTCGGAGGGGGTGTTCCGACACCCCCTCCGATTGAACTCAGTAAGACCGGGGCAGCTCCAGCACGTGCTCGGCGATGTAGTTGAGGATCATCTCGCGCGAAATGGGCGCCGTCCGGAGGAGGCGCGTGCCTTCCCAGGCGTGGATGATGTCGTACTCCTCCGAGAAGCCATAGCCGCCGAGGGTCTCGATGGCCCGGTCGGCCGCCTTCACCCCGACCTCGGCCGCCATGTATTTGGCCATGTTCGCGTAGGTTCCCACGAGCTGGGGCGGATCCCCGCGGTCGAAGGCCCAGGCCGCGCGGTAGGTCAGCAGGCGCACGGCGTCCAGCTCGATCCGCACCTCCGCCAGGGGATGCGCCAGCCCTTGATGAGCCCCGATCGGCCGGTCGCCGAAGACCTTGCGCTCGCGCGCATACTCGCAGGCCCGCCGCAGGAGATAGGCCACGGTGCCGCAGGAGGAGGCCGCGGCCAGGATCCGTTCGGGGTTCAGCGAGTTGAAGAGGGCCTCGGCCCCCCGGTGCTCCTCGCCCACCATGTTCTCGGCGGACACCCGCACCCGGTCGAAGAAGAGCAGGAACTGGTTGTACCCCTCGATGCCGTGCATGGGCAGCTGCCGCTTTTCGAGCCCGGGCGCATCGGTGGGGACGACGAACAGCGAGAACCCGTGCGCCTTGGGGAGCTGGCGGGCCGTCACGTCCTGGTACGGCACGCTCCGGGTGACCAGCAGCATGTAGTCGGCGACGTCGACCCCGGTGATGAAGACCTTGCTGCCCGTGATCTCGTAATGATCGTCGACGCGGCGGGCCAGCGTGCTGATCCGAAAGGCGTTCGAGCCGGCGTCGGGCTCGGTGATGGCAAAGCAGAACCGGAGCTGGCCGGTGGCGATGCCGGGGAGGAATCGCCGCTTGAGCGCTTCCGAGCCGTTACGGACAATGCACAGGGCGTCCATCCCGGTCAGCACCATGATGGTGTTGGAGCCGATGCCCGCGCTGCCGAGCTCCTCGAGCCCGAGGACGAGCGCGGTGAGGCCGAGGCCCGAGCCCCCGTACGCCTCCGGGATCAGGCTCCCCATGAGGCCGGCTTCGGCCAGCGCGTCCCACAGTTCCGGGGGGTAGCGGCGGTCCTTGTGCATCAGCGCGCGGAACTCGCGACGCCGGGGCTCGAAGCGCGCGGCGATGTCGCGGATCACCTTCTGGATCAGCTTCTGGTCTTCGGTCAGCTCGAAGTCGAGCGCCACCGGGCCTCCCCCGACGCGACGATTGCCGCCAGTCTAGGTCATTTCGGGGGGGTCTCGGAAGACCCCCCCCGATGCCCCCCCCATCGTGGCGGCGGCGAAGCCGCCGCTCGGAGCGCTCCTCAATGCGCCACGCGCTCGGTGATCGGCGCCGGGTTTACTCCGACACGCGTCTAGGACCGGGGACGAGGGGCGTCAACCGGCGCGACGGACCAGGCCCACCCGGGGCGTCACCCGGCCCGCAGCGCCGTCAGCGCGGTCGCCAGCCGCTCATAGTCGGCCGGCGTGTTGTAGAGCTGGGCCGAGACGCGCAGGAGCCGCTTGGGCGAGGCCGGCCATGTCATGACCGGCACCTCGATGCCGTACCGATCGAGGAGCGCGTCCGGCCAGGGGTCGTAGAAGTGACCCCGTCCGGGCGGCGGCCCCGGGCCGTCGGGCAGCGGCATGGACGCCAGCGAGCCCAGCATGCCCTCGGGACAGGGCGGCGGCACGCCGAGCGCCGCGCACAGCACCTCCCGGGCCGCCCGCGCCGTGGTCCGGTTTCGCGCCATCAGCTCGGGCCACCCGCCGGGCAGGAGTCCCCCAAGATAGCGGATCGCCTCCGGTAGGCACAGGTACGGCGTCGGATCGGAGGTGCCGGTCCAGTCGAACTCGAGCCGAAACCGGGAACGGTCCGTGCGCGGCGAGTTGGCGCCGTGGCTGATCGACAGGGGCCGGATCGACGCTTGCCGGTCGCGCCGCACGTGGAGGAAGGCCGCCCCTTTCGGAGCGCAGAGCCACTTGTGGCCGTTGCCGGTGTAGTAGGCGGCGCCGACCGCGCGGAGGTCGAGCGGCACCATCCCCGGGGCGTGGGCGCCGTCGACGAGGGTGTCGACCCCGCGGGCGGCGAGCTCGGCGACGAGCCGGCCGATCGGGAAGACGAGCCCGGTCGGGCTCGTCACGTGATCGAGGAGCGCGAGTCGGGTCCGGGACGTGACGCGGGGCAGGACGGCCTCGACGACCCGGTCGGACCCGTCCAGCGGGAACGGCACCGCCACCACCACGGCCCGCGCCCCCGCCCGGGCGGCGACCGCTTCCACGGCGTTGCGGCAGGCGTTGTACGCGTGGTTCGTCACCAGGATCTCGTCGCCCGCGGCAAAGGAGAGGGAGCGCAGCACCGTGTTCACTCCGGCCGTCGCGTTCGAGACGAACGCGAGATCGTCGGCGTCGGCGCCGAGGAAGGCGGCCAGCGATGCTCGCGCCGCGTCGAGCCGCCCCTCCAGCTCGCGGGAGAGAAACCGCACGGGCTCGGCCTCCATCTCCTCGACCAGGCGCCGCTGGACGTCGAGCACCGCCCGCGGGCAGGCGCCGTACGAGCCGTGGTTGAGGAACGCGACGGCGGGATCCAGACCCCACAGCTTGGCGACGTCCACGCGACTCATGGTCGAGGGGCCCGCGCCCTCAGCCAGCACGCGGGCCGGGCGCGGAGGACAGGGCCCGGCAGATCGCATCCACGTCGTACACGCACCCGCCCCAGGTCCCGCCGCTCACCTCCTGCAGGGCGGCCCAGAGTCGGGTGTCGGCCGGAAGGTCGGGATCGGGGGCGAGGTCGGGGCGGGGCAAGCGGGCGGCCAGGACCCGCGTCCCCTCTTCCGGGCCGAACACGCTCTCGCCGTGGCCGACCAGATCCACGCTCCCGGCGAGCCGGGTCCGGTCCACGGCGATCTGGATGAGGTCACCGTCGAGCACCTTGCCGATCGGGCCACCAGCCAGCGCCTCGGGGCCGACGTGGCCGATGCACGCCCCCGTCGAGACGCCGGAGAAGCGCGCGTCGGTCAGGACGGCCACGTGCTTGCCGAACGAGAGGTGTCGGAGGGCAGCCGTGATCTGGTAGATCTCCTCCATCCCGGCTCCCAGGGGCCCCCGGCAGACGAGGACGAGGATGTCGCCCGGCCTGAGGCGATCCGGACCCTGACTTTTGATGGCGCCGATCGCGTCGCGCTCGCGGGTGAAAACCCGCGCCGGCCCGACCTTGCGATAGACGCCGTCCGGATCCACGACCGACGGGTCGATCGCCGTGCTCTTGATGACCGAGCCCTGGGGCGCGAGGTTCCCGCGGGGAAACGTCACGGTGCTGGTGAGCCCGCGCTCGCGGGCGCGCTCCGGGCTCATGATGACGTCGTCGGGGTCGACACCGTCGACGAGCCGGAGCCGCTCCCGCAGGACGCGCCGCCGCTCGGAGCCTTCCCACCAGTCGAGCAGGCGGCCGAGGCGCTCACCAGCCACCGTCAGGCACTCCACGTGGAGGAGACCGAGGCGCCTCAGGTGCAGCATCACCTCGGGCACGCCGCCCGCCATGAAGACCCGCACCGTCGGATGGTTCCGCGGACCGTTCGGGAGGACGTCGACGATCCGAGGCACACGGCGGTTGACCTCCATCCAGTCCTCCACGGTCGGCCGCCGGAGACCGGCCGCGTGGGCGATCGCCGGCAGATGGAGCAGGAGGTTCGTCGACCCGCCGAAGGCGGCATGGACGACCATGGCGTTGCGCACGGCCTCGTCGGTGAGGATCTGTCGCGTCGTGATCCGGCGGGCCTCCAGGCTCACGAGGGCGCGGGCCGAGCGCCGGGCCATGTCGAGCCAGATCGGCTGGCCCGACGGCGCCAGCGCCGAGTGGGTCAGCGCCAGACCGAGCGCCTCGCCGACCACCTGGGAGGTGGCCGCGGTGCCCAGGAACTGGCAGCCGCCGCCCGGGGTAGCGCAGGCCCGGCAGCCGAGGTCCGCCGCCTGCTCGAGGGTGATCTCGCCATGCGCGAAGCGCGCGCCGATCGACTGGATCCGCCCCGCGTCCTCCCCCTCCGTCGGCGGCAGCGTCACGCCGCCCGGCACCAGGACGCAGGGGAGGTCGCGCATCGCGCCGAGGGCGAGCATCATGGCCGGGAGCCCCTTGTCGCAGGTGGCGACCCCGAGCACACCCTTCCGCGTGGGGAGCGAGCGGATCAGCCGGCGAAAGAGCTGGGCGGCGTCGTTCCGGTAGGGCAGGCTGTCCAGCATCCCCACCGTCCCCTGCGTTCGCCCGTCGCACGGGTCGGTGCAGAAGCCGGCGAACGGGAGGCACTCGAGCCGGCGGAGCTCCTCGGCGGCGGCCTGCATGAGGAGGCCCACCTCCCAGTGTCCCGTGTGGTAGCCGAGCGCCACCGGCCGTCCGTCGGGCGCGCGGATCCCGCCCTGCGTGCTCAGGATCAGGAATTCCGGCCGGCCGAGCTCTCGCGGGTCCCAGCCCATTCCGGCATCCTGGGTCAGCCCGAAGATGTCCCCGCTCGGCCGCTCGAGCAGCATGTCGGCGGTGAGCGGGAGGCTTCCCTGGGGACCGGCCGCCGACGTCCGGACGTCCAGGACGCCGGGACCGGCCTCGACGATCTCGTCGAGGCGGATGGTCACTCGCTCGCGCTCGCTTCGCTGCATCACTGACTCCTCTTGCTGCGCCGGAATGGTCGTATGACGCTCCAGTGTACCCCAGACGCCAAACGCACGAGACGTCCTTGACCCGCTCCAGGCAGCGGGCTAGGCTTGCCGCATTGTCTTGCTCGGAGGTGGTGGTGTGGAAAGAGGAGGCGCATGAAGCTGGTCATCCATCCACCGGTCGAGCCGGAGCGCCTGACGCAGATCCGGGCGGCGGCCGGCGACATGGCCGTGGTGAACGCGCGGGACGAGGCGGAGGCGATCCGCGCGATCGCCGACGCCGACGCCTTCTTCGGGAAGCTCACGCCGGCTCTGCTGGCGGCGGCGCGCCGGCTCCGGTGGGTCCAGGCGCCCACGGTGAGCCTCGAGCACTACGTGTTCCCGGAGCTGGTCAGCCACCCCGTCACCCTGACCAACATGCGGGGCCTCTTCTCGGATGTCATCGCCGACCACGTCTTCGGCTACATCATCTGCTTCGCGCGGAACTTCCACCGCTACATCCGCAACCAGCTCGCCGCCCGCTGGGAGGCGGTAGGAGGCGAGGCCGCGCGCTCGACGTTCGCGGCGGGCCCCGGTCGGGTGAGCGCCATGGACCGCGCCCACCTCCACCTCGCCGACACCACCCTCGGCGTCGTCGGGCTCGGCCAGATCGGCTCCGAGATCGCGCGCCGCGGGCTCGCCTTCGGGATGCGGGTCGTCGCGGTGGACCCGGCCCGGACCCAGGCCCCGGCCGGCGTGGCGGCGCTATGGAAGCCCGACCGTCTGCCGGACCTGCTCGGCGAGAGCGACTTCGTGGTCGTCGCCGCGCCCCACACGCCGGAGACCTACAAGCTCTTCCGGAGTGCCCAGTTCCGCCAGATGAAGCCCACGGCGTACTTCATCAACATCGGCCGTGGCGCGATCGTCGACCTGGCCGACCTGACCGCCGCCCTTCAGGCCGGCGAGCTGGCCGGCGCCGGCCTCGACGTCTACGAGGTCGAGCCGCTACCGGCCGAGCACCCGCTCTGGCGGCTCGAGAACGTGATCCTCACGCCGCACGTGGCCGGCGCCTCCCCGCGAATCGCCGAGCGGCACCTCGCGGTCCTCCTCCGCAACATCCGCCACTTCGTGCGGGGAGAGCCGCTCGAGAACGTGGCCGACAAGGCCGCCTGGTTCTAGCGTGACGCGGGGGGCGGCTGGACACGGGCTGGTCCAAAAATCGACAGACTGCGCGCGCCGCCGGGCTGAACCTCAACCGAGCCCGCTCGGCGTGTCCCAGACGAGAGCCACGGCCTTCGCCTAACTGCCAGACAAGATTCGCGCCGGCGTCAGGCAGCCGCGGCCGGCGTCATGGCATTACCATTGCATCGTAGGGACACCCGTGGCCGCACCGGTATCCGATCTCGACATCCTGGTTCTCGAAGATGACCCGCTCGTCCGCCTGAGCTTGCTCGAGACGCTCGCGCACGCGGGCTACCGGGCGATCGGGACGGGGAACGGACTCGAAGGCCTGGCGAGATTGGCCGAAGGGTCTCCGCGCCTGATCCTGATGGATATGGTCATGCCGGGCATGGACGGATACGAGTTCCTGGCGCGACTCCGAGCGAATTCGGAGTGGTCCCAGATCCCCGTGGTGATCATTTCCAGCCTCGGCTACGCCCTTCAGGAATCCGTCGACCACCGTGGCCGCGACACGCTGGGCATCTTCGGCATCGTGCCCAAGCCGATCGACACGGCGACGCTGCTCGAGCTGGTCGGCCTCATGCTGGGGGTTGACGGAAGCGAACCGCAGGAGCCGGAACCCGGGGCGCCGCCGCCCGACCGGGAGTGAGACGGGCACTCATCATGACCTCACCCGGCGACGCCAAGTCCCGAAAATGGATTCTGGTCGCGGATGACGACCCGGCGGTGCGGTCTTTAGTCGTCCGCGTGCTTCAGGACGCCGGGTATGCCGCAGTCGGAGCGGAAGACGGCATCGCGGCCTGCGATCTGGTCGAGCAGATCTTCCCCCACCTGATCATCCTCGACCTGCACATGCCTCGCATGTCAGGAGTCGAGTTCCTGGCGCGCTGGCAGCAGATTCCGGTCCTCATCCTGTCGGGCTACCTCAGCGAACATCGAGTCGAACAGGGCCGCCCGAACGTGGTGGGAGTGCTCGAGAAGCCGTTCGACCTCGACGTGCTGGTCGCCAAGGTGCGCGAGGTCCTGGGAGGTTAGCCGACGCCGGCTCACCCCTGAGCGCTGCGGCCGTCGGCCGGCGGCGCCGGGGCTACGTGCGGGGAATCCGCCCGGTCAGCTTCGCGACCACGCGCGCCAGCTCGGCCGCCTGGATCGGCTTACCGAGGTGCTCCTGGTAGCCCGCATCCAGCGCCCGCTGCCGGTGTATGCTACCGGGGTGCACGGGCCCGGCCAGGCCACGCTCGGACGCGAGGAACGCCATCGCCCGTTGCGCCCGGACACGCCGGCCGCGGGAGGAGGCCACATGCGCCTCGGCTACTTCACGATGCCGCTTCATCCTCCGGGGGCCGACCCGGCCCTCACGATGGAGGCCGACCTCCAGCAGCTCGTCGTCCTCGAGGGTCTCGGCTTCGAGGAAGCCTGGATCGGAGAGCACTTCACGGCGGTATGGGAGAACATCCCGTGCCCCGACCTCTTCATCGCCAAGGCGCTCGGCATGACGCGGACGCTCACGCTGGCCACCGGCGTCTCGTGTCTCCCGAATCACCACCCCCTGATGCTGGCCCAGCGCATCGCCCAGCTCGACCAGCTCGCGCGCGGCCGCTTCTACTGGGGCGTGGGCTCAGGCGGCTTTCCGGGCGACTTCGAGCTCTTCGGCATCAACCCGCAGGCCGGCGAGCACCGGGAGGTGACGCGGGCGGCCCTCGAGCTGATCCTGCAGCTCTGGACCGACCCGAAGCCCGGCCTCTACGAATCCAAGTACTGGCGCTTCCGGGTGCCGGACCCGCAGGAGGACATCGGGCTCTGGCTGCACCTGCGTCCCTACCAGCGGCCCCATCCGCCGATCGCCGTGGCCGGTGTGTCGGCCGACTCGGAGACGCTGGTGCTGGCCGGGGAGCGCGGCTACTTGCCGATGAGCATCAACTTCGTCCCGGCCCGCATCCTCCGCACGCACTGGGCCGGGGTGGAGACGGGGGCGCGCCGGGCCGGGCGGCCCGCGGACCGCGCGAGCTGGCGCGTGGCCCGCGACATCTACGTCGCCGACACGACCGCCCGGGCCCGACGCGAGGCGCTCGCCGGCCCGCTCGCGCGGGACTGGAAGGGCTACTTCCTGCCGCTCCTGGCCAAGACCAAGCGGCTCGGCCTGCTCAAGGTCGACCCCGAGATGCCGGACGCGGAGGTCACGATCGAGTACCTGCTGGACCACATCTGGATCGTGGGCGATCCCGACACGGTGGCGGTGAAGCTCGCCGCCCTGCGGGCCGATGTGGGGGGCTTCGGTCGGCTCCTCGTCATCGGCCACGAGTGGGAGCCCCACGAGGCGTGGGTCCACTCGATGACCCTCCTCACGGAGCAGGTCGCGCCGCGTCTCACCGGTTGACAGGAGCCGGGCCCGGCACTACCGTGCAAGAGCCCGCCACCGCCCGATGGTCGATCGCGAGGGAGGACCGATGGACTCGACCGAGCTCTGCTTCACGCCCGCCACCGAGCTGAGCCGTCTCATCCGGGCCCGCCAGCTCTCGCCCGTGGAGCTGACCGACGCCGTGCTCGCCCGGGTCGAGCGGCTCAACGGGAAGCTCAATGCCTTCCTCACCGTCACCGCCGAGCGCGCCCGCACGGAAGCCCGGGCCGCCGAGGAGCGCGCCCGCCGCGGGACGCTCCTGAGCTCGCTCGACGGGATCCCGTACTCCATCAAGGACCTCGAGCCGACCGCCGGCGTCCGCACCACCTTCGGCTCGAAGTGGTTCGAGCACAACGTGCCGGCGGAGGACGGCGCCGTGGCCGGCCGACTCAAGGCCACCGGCGGCGTCCTCCTCGGCAAGACCAACACGCCGCACTTCGGGCACAAGGACAGCTGTGACAACCTGCTCGGACCGCCCTGCCGCAATCCGTGGCGGCTCGACCGGACCTCCGGGGCGTCCTCGGGGGGCGCTGGCGCAGCCGTGGCCGCGGGCCTGGGGCCGGTCGCCCACGGCTCGGACGGCGGGGGCTCGATCCGCATCCCGTCGGCGCTCTGCGGGATCTTCGGCCTCAAGGCCTCGTTCGGCCGCGTCCCCTACTGGCCGAGCGCCGACCTGTGGGCCGCCCGCTCCCACCAGGGGCCGATGACCCGCACCGTGCGCGACGGGGCGCTCCTCCTCCAGGCCATGGCCGGTCCGGACCCGCGCGACCCGCTCTCCATCGACGCCGCGCCGGCCGATTACGCGGCCGCCTGCGAGGGTGACCTCAAGGG
>DASYQW010000297.1 GCA_036005065.1 Candidatus Methylomirabilota bacterium
GCGAACTCCGGATAGAGCGTCATGCCGCCGTCCACGAAGAGCGTGTGCCCGTGCACGTAGTCGGAGTCGTCGGAGGCGAGCCAGACGGCGGCCTTCCCGATGTCCGCGGGAGACCCGATGCGTCCGTACGGGATCAGCTTCAGGAGCTTGTCCAGGGCCGCCGGTGTCTCCCAGGCCGCGCGGTTGATCGGGGTCTGGATGGCTCCGGGGGCGATGGCGTTCACCCGGATGCGATGCGGGGCCAGCTCCTGCGCCAGCGACTGCATGAGCAGCTTCGCCCCTCCCTTCGACGCCGCGTAGTTGACATGGCCCGCCCAGGGGATGACCTCGTGCACCGAGGAGATGCAGATGATCTTTCCGGTGGCGGAGGAGACAGCGGGCCGGGGTCCCCGGCGGATCATCTCGCGGGCGGCCTCCCGCGCGCAGAGGAACATGCCGGTCAGGTTCACGCTGAGGACGCGGTTCCACTGCTCCAGCGTCATCTCGACGACCGGGGCATCGCGCTGAACGCCGGCGTTGTTCACCAGGATGTCGATCGTCTCCCAGGCCCCGATCATCTCGCGGAACATCGCCTGGACCTCGTCCTCCCGGGAGACGTCGGCGCGGATCGCCATGGCCGGCGCCCCGCCGGCCTTGAGGCCCGCCACGATCTTCTCGGCGGCCTCGGGGTTGGCCGCGTAGTTGACGACGACGGCGGCCCCCGCCGCCGCCAGCGCCCGGGCGATGCCCTCGCCGATCCCGGAGCTGGCGCCGGTGACGAGTGCCTTCTGTCCTCTCAATGGCTGGTGGGCCATGAAGCCCCTCCCCTGCGGAGCTCCGATCACCAGAAGTCTACGCTTCCTTTGTCTGTTGTCAGCACGCGGGACGTCGTGTACCTTAACCGCCTCGCACAAACGAGAGGCGATCGGCCTGGCATTCTCAAGGGGGCGGCCGTGATCAACGGACGATCCGTTTCGGCGCTCAGCCCCGTGACCTCACAGCGTTCGTCTTCCCCTCGCGGCGCACCCGGTAGGCCCCAGTGGGCGTGAGCGGAGAGCCCAAGACGGCGGACGCCGAGCCGTCGGCCAGCGACGATCTGGCGCTCCTCGCCGAGCGGGCGCTCGAGCTCGTCCAGGCCGGCAGCCTCGTCGGTCTGGGCTCCGGGTCCGCCGCCAGCGCGTTCGTCCGGGCCCTCGGCCGGCGCGTGCAGCGGGGGCTCACGGTGACCTGCGTGGCCACCTCGGAGGCCACCGCCCGCCTCGGCGCCGAGGTGGGTCTCAGAATCGTCGACCTGGGCGAGAGCCTCCTGGATCTCACCGTGGACGGGGCGGACGAGGTCGATCCCCAGCTCGACGCCATGAAGGGCTTCGGCGGCGCGCTGGCCCGGGAGCGCATCGTGGCGGCGGCGTCGCGACGCCAGATCCTGCTCGTCCGCGCCGACAAGCTGGTGCCGGCGCTCGGCAGCCGCGGGCGCTTGCCGGTCGAGGTGCTGCCGTTCGCGGTGCGATTCTGCCAGCGCCGGCTCCGGGAGCTCGGGCTCCCCGCCGAGATCCGGCGCGAGGGCGGTCGGCCGTTCATGACCGACAACGGCAACTTCACGCTGGACTGCGCGACCGGTCCACTCACCGACCCGGCCCGGACCCAGCGCGCCATCGAGGGCATTCCCGGCGTGGTCGACACTGGGCTCTTCCTCGGCACCGCCGAGCGAGTCCTCGTGGCCGATGGCGGCACCATCAGGGAGCTCAGGCGAAGGGAGAACTGACCATGACCTCGAAAAAGATCGACACCGCCGAGATCGCGGCCCGCGCCCGGAACATCCGGCGCCTCATCATCGAGATGCTGGCGGCGGCCGGCTCCGGTCACCCGGGCGGCAGCCTCTCGGCGACCGACCTCGTCGCCTGCCTCTACTTCGGCGTGATGCGCCACCGGCCCCCGGAGCCCTTTTGGGAGGATCGAGACCGGTTCATCCTCTCCAAGGGGCACGCCTGTCCCGTGCTCTATGCCGCGCTGGCCGAGGCCGGTTACATCACCCACGATCTCCTGTCCTCGCTGCGCCGCTTCGGGTCTCCCCTGCAGGGTCATCCCGACCGGCGGAAGCTGGGACTGATCGAAGCCTCCACCGGGTCGCTGGGCATCGGGCTCTCGCTGGGTATCGGGATGGCCCTGGCCGCGCGACTGCGGGGCAGCCCCTCCCGGACCTACGTCCTGCTCGGCGACGGCGAGTGCGAAGAGGGGCAGATCTGG
>DASYQW010000298.1 GCA_036005065.1 Candidatus Methylomirabilota bacterium
CCGCCCCCCGTTCCTGATAAGCTCGTCCATGGCGCATTCCTCCGGAGGCCGCCTTGGCGGGCGGCCGGCTTTGGGTTAGCCAACTCCCAACAGCCGGAAGAATGCGCCATTCCTTTTTCCACAGCAATCGGGCCACCGCCCCGGATCCACACGCGAATGCTCTACAAGAATCTCGTCTACGGCGCGATGGTGCGGTGAATCAGAGTCCCTCCGCGCGACGAAGCCGCCCACGAGCCCGACCGCCCCGGGGGGTTCCTCCGATCCCTCGACGGCTCAGTCGAGGCGGAGGCCCATCTGGCGCCGCACCAGCCGGTTCAGCTCGGCTTTCGGATCGGCCAAGCCGTCGAGGACGACGGTGAGGTGGTTGGCGCCCGGCATCACCGGCCCCCCACCGTTCCGCTACCGGCGATAGGTCTTCTCGTCCTTCTTCCTCACGGCCTCGATGATGACCTCCTCGCGGTCCGCAGCGATCGAGTAGAGCACCCTCCAGTCCCGGCCGACCCAGATCCGGTAGACCTCCGGCTGGCCTTCGACCTTGTCATAGCCGCGGGGTCGGGGGTTCGCCTCGAACTCGAGGATCGCGCGCACGACGGTGAAGAAGGTGGCGTCATCGTCGATGTCCAGGAGCTCCTTCTTCGCCCTCCGCCGGATCCGGAGCCTCAACCCGCACGCGCCCTCTTGAGCCGGGCCAGGCGCACCTCGATCTCCCGGATCGGGAACGCGTCGGCCGGCTGCCGGCGGCGGTTACGCACGAGCGTATAGTCGGGGTCACCGGGACGGATCCGTTCGGCGCGGGAGGCCTCGAAGAACGCCTTGAGGGCCCGATCGAGCAGCTCCCGCGCGGCGGCCGCCCGAGATGGCTTCCGCGTGGCGAAGCGGTAGTCGTCGAGACGTTCCAGCAGCTCCTTCGGCGCCTTGATGTTCAGGAAAGGGCCTTCGCTCATGAGCACGTCCTCCTCGGCTTAACTGCCGAGCCGGAGGGTAGCGCGGCGGTTGCGGCAATACAAGCCTTACCGGTTGTCGGCCCGGCTCGCCTTCCGGTAGAGGAACCTGAGCGCTGCGGTCGACGCCCGCCGTCACATCGGCGGCCACTCCTCGGGTGGGTGCCTCCGATCCCTCGACGCGTCAGTCGGGGCGGAGGCCCATCTGGCGGCGCACCTGCCGGTTCAGCTCGGCCTTCGGATCGGCCAGGCCGTCGAGGACGACGGTGAGGTGGTTGGCGCCGGGCATGACGAACACGTCGGCGGCGAGGCCGGCGGCGCGGCAGGCGGCGGCATACTCGGCGGTCTGATCGAGGAACTCCCGGGTCTCGGCGCCGCCCACGGCCACGATCAGCGGCCCGGCGGCCTCCGGGACCCGGTGGATCGGGCTCAGGGCTGCCACCTCCTCGCGGGTCAGACCGAGCGAGTCGTTCTGAGCGCTCAGGAAGACGGGCTCCAGGTCGAAGACGCCGCTGATGGCGCAGCCGCCCTTGAGCACGTCGGCGGGGAGGCCCTGACCGGGCGGCCACGCCCGGTCCATCAGGAGGGCGACCAGGTGCCCCCCGGCCGAGTTTCCGGAGACGAACAGGCGGTCGGCGTCCCCGCCGAACTCGGCCGCGTGCCGGAAGACCCAGCCGACGGCGGCCTGGCACCGGGCCACGATCGTCCCGAGCCGCACCTCGGGAATCAGCGGATAGTCGAGCACGACCGTCGCCGCGCCGAACGGCGCGAACCCGGCCGCCACGAAGCTGAAGGTCGCCGCGTCGAGGGACCGCCAGAAGCCGCCGTGGATGAAGACGTGCACGGGCGCCGGATCGGCCCCATTGGCCGCGGGGAAGATGTCCAGCGTGGCCCCCGGGGTATCGGCATACGGCACCCCGAGCCGGCCCGGGAGCGCGGCCCGGGCGGCCGCCGCGGCCTGCCGGCGCCGCGCCATCACCCCCTCGAGGTCGGTCACACCGTCGAGCGTGAACTGCGCGTCCAGCTCGGACCGGGAGTAGCGCCGGTAGACGATCGCCGCCAGGGACCGCTCCTCAGCTCTTGACCCCGGCGCCGAAGACGTAGATGATCTGGTCCCCCTTGGGCTTCCAGTTCACGACGCGGTCACGAACGCCGTACACGTCGTCCTGCTGGTGCAGGAAGATCCAGGGCGCGTCGTCGACGATCTGCTTCCCCAGCTCCTTGTAGAGCGCGATCCGTTCCTTCTCGTTCATCTCCTGGGCCACCTGGTCGAGCAAGCTGTCCACCCGGGGGTTGGCGTAATGGAGCCACGGGATCCCCTTGATCTTCGAGCTGAAGCAGGTCGAGAGGATCTGGTAGGTGTCGGTGTTGTTCTGCATGAGCAGGAATCCGTCCGCGCGCTTCTCCTGCAGCTCCTTGATGACGGCGCCCCACTCGAGCGGGCTCACCTCCATCTCGACGCCGATCCGCCGCAGATCGCCCGCGGCCGCCTCGGCCACCTGCCGATCGTTCAGATAGCGGCCGTTCGGCGTGATGAGGGTGAACTTGAAGCCCTTGGCGTGCCCGGCCTCGGCCAGGAGCTGCTTGGCCCGGTCCGGGTTGTAGGGATAGGGCGGCGGCGCGGCCGGATCGAACCCTTCGTTGGCGGTCGCGAAGGGCCCGTTGAGCGGGCGAGCGGCGCCGCCGTAGAGACCCGTGATGATCTTCTCCTTGTTGACGGCGTAGTTGATGGCCTGGCGGACCCGCTTGTCGGCCAGCGGCCCCTTCGACGCATTCAGGATCAGGAGCATGATCCCGAGGCCCGCCGTGCGCGCCACCTGCATGCCGCCGCCCGAGACCGCCGAGACCTGAGCCGGTGGGACGTTGGCGATGAGGTCGGCGTCTCCGGTGCGGAGGGCCGTCACCCGCGCGGCCGGCTCCGTGATGGTGCGCCAGACGATCCGCTCCACCCACGGCCCGCCCGTCCAGTGCCGGTCGACCGCCTGGACGACGAGCCGCTCCCCGGCGACCCACTCGACGAACCGGTACGGACCCGTCCCGATCGGCTTCCGGGCGAACTCCTCCCCCGTTTCCCGCATCGCCTTGGGCGAGGCGATCAGGAGGAAGTCGGTGAGATTGGCGATGAGGCTGGGGTATGGAAGCGCCGTGTGAAGCCGCACCGTGTAGGGGTCCACGACCTCCACCCGCTCGACCGGCTTCAGGTTGGCGGCATAGATGTTCCGCGTCTTGGGATCCACGAAGCGCTCGATCGAGAACTTGACGGCCTCGGCGGTGAACTTCTCGCCGTTGTGGAACACGGCGTCGTCCCGGAGCTTGAACTCCCAGGTCCGCGGGTTGATCATGGCGTACGATTTGGCCAGCCAGGGCTGGACCTTGAGGTCCTGATCGCGAATCAGGAGACTCTCGAGGAAGCTGCGCATCACGCCGCGGCCGGCCGTGCCCTGGGTCTGGTGCGGGTCGAGGCTGGTGACGTCGGCCCCCTGCGCGATCGTCAGGGTCCCGGTCGCCTTGGCCATCGCCGAGCCGGGGGCCCAGGCCCATCCGCCGGCGACGCCCATCCCCGCGAGTCCGGCCCGCCGCAGGAACTCCCGCCGCGGCAGGCCCGGCCGGTTCACGCGCGGCTCACGCCCTTCCCTCTCCATGGATGCCTCCTCCGTACGCCGGAGGGGGTGTTCCGACACCCCCTCCGAGCTAAGACACCAGCCGCCCGCCGTCGATCACCAGCGCATGCCCGGTCATGAACGCGGACTCGTCGCTGGCCAGGTAGACCACGGCCCAGGCGACGTCCTCCGGCGTGCCGATGCGCCCGACCAGGAGCTGGTTCAGGTGCCACTCGCGACGGACCGGGTCGGCCAGCGCCGGGGCGCTGGCCGGGGTATCGATCAGGCCCGGACAGATGCAGTTCGAGCGGATGCCCTGCCGTCCATAGTCGAGGGCGACCGACTTCGTCAGCTGGACCACGCCCCCCTTGGCGGCGATGTAGGCGGCGAATCGCAGCGAGGCCACCAGGCCCGAGGTCGACGCCGTGTTGATGATCGAGCCCCCGCCGCCGCGGATCATCACCGGGATGGCATATTTGCAACCGAGGAACACGCCCTTGAGCGTGACGGCGAGCGTCCGGTCCCAGTCGCCCTCCTCCGTCTCGACGACCGGGGTCTCCAGCTTGGCCCAGTAGGCATTGTTGTGCAAGACGTCCAGTCGCCCGAAGTGCTCCACCGCCGTCTCGGTCATGTGCCGGACGTCTTCCGCCCGGGCGACGTCCGTGCGGACGAACACGGCCGGATGGCCGTCCTCGCGGATGAGTCGCACCGTGTCCTGGCCCGTCTCGGGATCGATGTCGGCCACGACCACCGAGGCCCCCTCCCGGGCGAGCAGGCGCGCGGCGGCGCGGCCGATGCCGGATCCGGCCCCGGTGACGATGGCGACCTTTCCCTCGACGCGCCTCATGCCAGATCGTGCGAGGGGGCCTCGACGGCCCCCTCCCAAACCTCCCCCAAGAGCGAGTGGCGCGGGCGAAGCCCGCGCTCGGAGCGGAACAGCAACCCGCGCAGCCGGACAAGCCGTGGCGCCCGCTTGGTCCAGACAGGCGCCGGCCCCAATTATCGCCGCCCTGACGCCGCCGCCAAGGGGCGATTTTCCGCGCGTCAGGTCGACCGCCCCCACCCGGCGCCGGCGGTGTGCCACGCCTCGCCGAGCAGGTTGATGCCGAACACGGTCCAGGCGATGGCGACTCCCGGGAACACCGCGTTCCACCAGGCGATGCGGAAGACGTCCCGGCCCTCGCTGAGCATGCTCCCCCAGGCCGGCGTCGGCGGGCGCACCCCGACGCCGAGAAAGCTCAGCGAGGCCTCGGCCAGGATCATCGACGAGACGTTGAGGGCGGCGATGGTGAGGATCGGCCCGAGCGCGTTCGGCAGGATGTGCCGCCACAGGATCCGCGGCGCGCCGGCCCCCAGCATGCGCGCGGCCAGGACGAACTCCCGCTCCCGCAGGGAGAGCGTCTGCCCCCGGGCCACCCGCGCGTACTGCACCCAGCCGATCGCCCCCAGGACGGCGACGATGGTCGCCAGGCCGGTGCCGGCGGTGGTCAGGATGGCGATGGCCAGGACGATGGGGGGGAAGGCCAGCTGCATGTCCACCAGGCGCATGATCGCCGCGTCGACGCCGCCGCCGAGGAACCCCGCGACCAGGCCGAGGGTGATCCCGGCCAGGCCGGCCACGATCACGGCCGTGATCCCCACCAGCAGCGACGTCCGGCCGGCGTAGATGAGCCGGCTCAAGAGGTCGCGGCCGAGGTAGTCCGTGCCCAGCGGGTAGGCGGGATCGGCGCCGGCCATCCAGAACGGCGGCAGCAGCGCGCGCCCGAGGTCCTGGTCGTCGGGGGTGTGAGGCGAGAGTTGTGGCGCCAGGAGGGCCGCAGTGACCACCGCCAGTGTCATGATCAGCCCCACCCGGCTCGACCGGGAAATGGCCGGGCGCCGTCGGGATCGCACCACGGCCGCCTCGCCCATCGACGCCGTCACGGCCGCTCAGTATCGGATGCGAGGATCGAGATAGCGGTACGAGATGTCGACCAGCAGGTTCAGCCCGATGAAGGCGCCGCCCAGGACCAGCACCACCGCGCGCACCAGCGGGAGGTCGCGGGCGAACACGCCCTGCATCAGGAGCCAGCCCACCCCCGGCCACGAGAACACGCTCTCCACGATCACCGAGCCGCCGAGCAGCGCCCCGAACTGCAGGGCGACCACGGTGGTGGTCGGGATCAGGGCGTTCCGGAGCACATGCTTGTAGTTGATGGTGGGGGCGCTCAGCCCCTTGGCGCGCGCGGTGACGACGTAGTTCTGGCCCAGCTCCTCCCGCACGCTGGCCCGGGTCAGTCGCGTGATGAGCCCCGTGCTGTGCGCCCCCAGCGTCAGGGCGGGAAGGACCAGATGCCGCATCCCCCCGCTCCCGGCGATCGGCAGCCAGCGCAGGTAATCGCCGACGAGCAGGATCAGCATGAGGCCGATCCAGAAGCTGGGCAGCGAGACGGTCAGCAGGCAGACGGCCGTGCCCGTCACGTCGAGCACCGAATGCGGCCGGGTGCCGGAGAGCAGCCCCAGCGGGATCCCGATCGCCACCGCCAGGGCGATGGCCGTGGTCGCCAGGAGCAGGGTGGCCGGCAGCTTCCCGATGATGAGCCCCATCACCGGCTGGTTGAACCGGACCGATTGCCCGACGTCTCCCCGGGCGGCGTGGGCCACGAAGCTCGCGTACTGGACCACGATCGGGCGCTCCAGGCCCAGCTCCCGCCGGAGCTCGATCCGGTCCGCCTCGCTGGCATGGGTCGGCAGCATCATGGCCACCGGATCTCCCGACAGGAAGACCAGCGCGAACGCCACCACGCTCACCAGGAAGAGCACGACGACGGCCTGACCGGCCCGGCGCACCACGAAGCCGAACACGCGTCTCTCCCCTCCGGCACGGAATCGCGTCGAATTCTAGGCCGCGGCATCGGCCGCCTGTCAAGGGCGCGTCCCGCGCCGCTCCGCGGACCGGCCGGCGCCTCGCTTCCGTCGTTTGGGCTATACTCCTCCCGGCCGACGCCACGAGCACGCTGCGGTGTCCGCGACGCCGGCCCCGAGGCCGGACGCGGCCGGGCACGACGCCGAGGGAGGATCTGCACCGTGGGCTGGGTGTTCGTCGATTGCGCGGTGATCGACTGTACGGGCGGACCGCCGCTTCCGGACGCCGCCGTGCTGGTCGAGGGCGAGCGCATCGTCGAGGTCGCGCCGCGCCGGGAAGTCCTCAGCCGGGCGGGTCATGATCACCGGGTCCTCGAGCTCGACGGCGCCACCCTGCTGCCGGGGCTGTGGGACGCCCACATCCACCTGGGCGGCGTCGTGCCGCCCTGGTACGAGCGGTTCGGGGAGCACGAGTCCGAGAGCGAGTACGCGTACCGGTGTGTCCGCAAGGCGACCGACAACCTGATGGCGGGGATCACCTCCCTGCGCACCATGTCCGACCGGTTCAATGCCGACCTCCACCTCAGGGCGGCCATCGAGCGCGGCTTCCTGGTCGGCCCGCGCCTGTTCGTCGCCGGCGACGCCCTGTGGAGCCGGCAGGTGGCCGGCGATGCCGAGTTCCGCCGCCGGGCGCGCGCGCTCCTCTGGGCCGGCGTCGACCACATCAAGCTCTTCGCCTCGTCCGGCATCCCGCACCGCGGGGAGACCGTCGCCCACCCCATCTGCACCACGGCCGAGCTGCGGGCCGCGGTCGAGGAAGCGCACCGCTGGCGGAAGCCCGCCTGTGTCCACGCGATCGGGGACGAGGCGGTCGTGATGGGCGCCGAGGCCGGGGCCGACGTCATCGAGCACGGGTTCGTGCTGGGCGACGAGGGCATCGCCGCCATGGCGAAGCACGGCACGGTGTATTCCCCCCAGCTCACCGTCACCGCGGCCTGGAACGAGGGCTCCATGCGGGACGCGGGCTGCTACCCCGAGTGGCTCATCGGGAACGCCAGGGAGGCGGGCGCCCAGCATCACGCCGCGTTCCGGAAGGCGGTGCGGGCGGGCCTCCCGATCATCGCGGGCGTGGACAACCTGCCTCGCCAGCCGCTCGCGGTCGGCATCGAGACCTTCGAGGGTCGGCCGGCGCTCGTCACCGAGCTCCGGCTCATGATCGAGAACGGCCTCAGCCCCATGCAGGCCCTGCTGGCGGCCACCGCGAACACCGCCCGCGTCTGTGGCGCGGGTCGCTCGCTGGGGACGATCGAGCCAGGCAAGCTGGCCGATCTCATCGTGGTCCCCGGCGATCCCCTCGCCGACATCGGGACCCTCCACGACGTCAGGCTGGTCATGAAGGGCGGCGCGGTCATCCGGTCGAGCTACCGGCTCGCCGAGGACCGGCGAGTCCCGGCGACCCACGGGGCCGCGGGTCGGCCCGGGGCCGGCGACCGCCGGCCGCCGGCCGGCCCCTGATCGCGGCACCGTGGATACGGCCTTCGTGGAGCTGATGAGCTGGGCGACCCTGGCCGTGGAGCACTGTGTCGCGCTGCAGCCGGGCGAAGAGGCCCTCATCCTGACCGACACCCGCGCGCGGGAGTACCGGGGGGCCGCCGCCTTCGTCCAGGCGCTCCTGGCGGCGGTCGAGGCCCGGGGAGGGAAGCCCACCCTGATGGTGTTCACGCCGCGGGCCAGCGAGGTCGACGAGCCGCCCGCGGTCGTCGCCACCGCCATGCGCCGCGCCAGCGTCCTCTTCACGCTGGCCTCGATCCAGCTCACCGAGACCGAGGCGATGCGGGAGGCCCTGGCCGCCGGGTCGCGGGCGCTGCTCTTCGGGGGCGCCGCGACCACGGGCCGTGACGACGACCTGCTCTATCGGCTCGCCCCGAGGTCGGTCCAGGAGCTGAACGAGGCCGGGGGCCTGGCCGCCGCCATCGGCGAGGCCTTTCGCGCGGGCCGGCGCGTGCGTCTCACGTCATCGCGCGGCACCGATCTCGCTCTGACCGTCGGCGATCTCGACATCATCGCCATGACCGGACGCTGCCACCAGCCGGGGACGATGCAGTTCTACGTGCCGGGACTCGTCAACGCGGGCGTGACACCCGGCTCGGCCTCGGGCGCTCTCGTGTTCGACACGGCCCTGGCGCCGCTCCCCGGCTCGCTGGCCGAGCCCGTGGCGCTGACGATCCGGGAGGGCCTGGTCGTCGACGTCCAGGGGGGCGCGGCCGCCATGGCCTGGAAGCGTCTGGCCGATGGCTTCCGGGACCCGAACGTGTTCAACGTCTGCGAGTTCGGCCTGGGGGCGAACCGCCGCGCGCGCCTGTCAGGGAAGATCGTCGAGGAGGAAGCGGTCTACGGCGTGGCCCACGTCGGCTTCGGGACGGACATCGCGTTCCGGGGAAACGTCCGGGCCCGCTGGCACGTGGACGGCTGCCTGATGGCCGCCACCGTGGAGGTGGGCGGCCGGCTCATCTGCGAGCGCGGGGAGATCCTGATTCCCCCGGCGCCCGTCCCGCCGGCCTCGAGCCGGTAGCCCGGCCGCGCCCCGGTCGTCAAGCAGGCGCCTTGGTGGGGTCCAGGCCCTAGGCTTCTGGCTCTTGGCGATCAAACCGAGGGCCCGGACTGCATCTTGACCGTCTGGAAATCGTGATCGGTGACTATGTCCTCATCCGCATCGCGTGTCGCGCGAGAATCGATGGCGCACTGTATCATTGAGCGCGTATGGTCAGTCTCACCCTCATCGCAAGGCACTCGGTGATCCGGGCGATGTCGCGGGTCGGAACCTCCTTCTCGATCAGATCGACCGTATCCTCAAGGGCGCGCGGCCGGTCGAGCGGCCGACGAAGTTCGAGCTCGTGATCAGCCTCAAGACCGCCAAGGCGCTCGGCCTCACGATCCCCGTCGGTGCTGGCGCGGGCGGACCAGGTCATTGAGTGATGCGAGGGGGAGTGTTCATCGAGGGCATCCTCGCCTTCATCGCTGCACCGCTCGCCGCGGAAGCGCAATAGCCAGCGAAGGTCCCGCGGATCGGCGTCATCCGTGCCGGGTCGCCTCCCGATCCGGCGTTCCGGCATCGCCCTCCTACATTTTCCGCCACAACTGGGACACTACCTCACGGGCAGCCGAGTCCAATTCCCCCTTGACACGCCAAAGTGGAAGTGGAATTTCTAGGATACGGCAATTGGTATTCCGGACCGCGTGGCGGTTCGAGAGATCCCGCAGGGTCGTTGGCCGGGAGCGGTATCAGGAGAATGTGTGGCGCGGTGGCGGGGCTGGCCTATAGGGCAGTCCCGTTGAACCGCCCTCCGGGGCGCCGTGAGCCCCCAACCCCGCGGACGTCGACCCGAATCACCAGACCTGGTGGCCGAGGACACTCATCTTCTCCCGCGGACGGAGGATGGCCCTGACCGCCCGATCGGCCTACATTCGATCCTCGCCCGATCGGCAGGAGTGCATGATGCAGTGGTCCAGAGCGCGTGGCGGACCGGCGATGCTGGTTCTTCTCCTGGGACTCGTCGTGATGGCCACCGGGGTTCCGGCCCCGGTCTCGGCAGCAGACGCCGACGACGCCGTCCCGCCCCAGGCCCCGAGCATCGTCCTCGCCTTCGCCGGCCTCAACGAGGTGAGCGCGGAATTCGGCTTCCAGGCGAGCGCGCAGATCGGCAAGGCGATCGCCCGGAGCATCCACGCCGCGAACACGGCGATCCAGCTCCGGAGCGCCGCGGGTGGCCTGTTCGCCCAGAGGAGCCTGGCCGCCTTCTTCGGGACCTCGGACGCCGTCGGCGACCTCGACTTTCCCAAAGTCTACTGCGACGTGAACGCCCCCGCCGCGCTGCGGCGCTGCTACGTCATCGCGGTGCAGACGAATGTGAGGCGGGTGACCTCGACCATCTGGATCGCGGTCTCGCGGCACTTCGACCCCTCGAACCTGACGGGCGACTGGTGCCGCTATACCCTCGATGCCAGGCGAAACGTCGGCACCCCGAACGCCAGCCATCCCGATTTCTTGAGCCTGGGAATGGGGGCGGACAAGCTCGTCATCACGACGAACCAGCACCGCTTCACCAACCTGAGCATCTTCACCTTCGCCGTGATCCGGGTGATGAACAAGCTCGCCCTCGCCAACAACAGCATCGCGTGCCCCCGGCTGCCGCCGGTGGCCGTCTTCCAGCCGTCGCCCACGGCGGGAAGCAACAGGATCCGCTCCGTCCAGCCGGTCCAGCACTACTCCGGGCCGCCCTCGATCCCCGGTGCGGCCAACCCCGTGTACCTCGTGAACACGACGAACGACGTGAACCGGGCGTACCTGGTATGGCGGCTCGTGAACCTGGCGCCCGTCGTGCTTCAAGGCCCCTTCATCGTGGTCGGCCGCCTCACGTACGATTTCCCGGACAACGCGCCTCAGCCCGGCACCACGGTCAAGCTCGACACCGGCGACCCCCGGGTCGCCCAGGCGGCCGGATTCGGGTCATTCTTCGAGGCGGTCCACGCGACCAAGTGTGGCACGCGGGCATGCATCCAGTGGGTCCGGTTCCAGGCCACTCCGGGCGGCGCCAGCCTGAACCAGCAGACCGTCATCGGGCTCCCCGGCGCCTTCCTCTACAAGCCGGGGGTCGCCGTCAACCGCGCCGGGACGTCTGCGGTCGTCTTCCACGTCAGCAGCGCCCTCACGGGCGGCTTCCTCCGCTCGCAGGTGCTTGTCAAGAGCTTCGCCGCCCCGGCGTTTCCGTCGCCCCTCCTGAGCGTCACCCCTGCGGGCACCTGCGCCTACCCGGGCGACCTACCCGACAGGACAGTCAGCTTCAAGCCCGGCGAGTATCCCGGCGGCCAGACGGACCCGGTGGACCTCTCGAGCTTCTGGATGGTCTCGGAGCGGGCGACGTCCATTGGCGGCGTCTGCCGGTGGGACACCCGCATCGTCAAGATCGCCGGGACCCCCTCAGGACAGTTTCAGCTGACGGTCACCAAGGCGGGGACGGGGCGCGGGCGAGTGACCAGCGCGCCGCCCGGGATCGACTGCGGGGCGACCTGCTCGGCGCGGTTCGATGCGGGAGCCCGGGTGACCCTGACCGCCTTCCCCGAGTCCGGCTCCGTCTTCGGGGGCTTCAGCGGTGGGGGCTGTAGTGGAGCCGGGGCGTGCACCGTGACGCTGCTGGCCGACACGACGGTGACCGCCACGTTCGGCGGCTCCTACTACGCGACCTCGCTGTTCGGGCCGGTTCGCCCGGTCGCTGCCGCCGTGTCCCTGGTTCTGGTCGTCGGCCTGGCCGTCCCTCAACTTCTGACCGGGAGTGCTTTCGGGCGGCGGAGCGGCACCCGGAGCATCCCGTCGAGGCCTGACCCGCGCCGCGCGGGCCGTCGCGGCCCCGGCTCCGCCGGCAACTGACGAACGGCGACCGCGTTCGCGCGAACCGACACCGGTGCCTCGTCCAACGGTCATGGCCGGTCGCGTCTGAGGCGGAGCCGGTCTCGCCCGCTCTCGAGCACGCGTGTCGATGTGGCCGTCGGGCGGGCTCCGGAGCCGGGCCCGGACCATCGCGGAGTGTGGGCTTCTCGTTTACCTTCTCACGATCCCGATGGGCCGGGCGCTGCCCGGATGGACCCGAGAGCTTCCCCTGCTCCTCATCGTGTGGGGGATGGTGCTCGCCCGGCTTCCCCGCGGCCGCCCATCGCCGTCAGTGCCGCCCTTCGGGCTGTTGGTGCCGTTCGCCCTCTTCATGTCGACCACGGGCATCTCAGTTCTTTTCTCCGCCTTTCCCGAAGCGAGCCTGAGTCGTGCCGCCTATGCGCCGATCGCAGCCCTCCTGTTTCTGGCGATCCAGGATGTCCTGATCCAACCCTCGGCGTACCGCCGTCTGCTCGTCGTTGCTTCCGTCGTCGTGTTGCTGCTCGGATTGGACGGTGCCTACCAGTTCTGGACCGGGGCGAGTCTGCTGGGCGGAAACCTGCGATTCGGCGGCCCTGGTGGCCGGATTGCCGGGAGCCTCCCCAACCCGAACGACATGGCCTTGATCCCGATCCTGCTCCCGCTGGCGCTGACCGTCGTCGTCTTCGTCCCGTGGCCCTGGGCGACCGCGCTCACGCTCCTTGGACTTCCCGTCGCTCTGGCCACGACGCTGCTGAGCGGGAGCCGCAACGCCTGGCTGGGGCTCGCCGTGGCGTTCGGCACCCTCGGGGCCTTCCGGAGCCACCACCGGCTCGCGCTCGGTGCGGCAGCGCTGGCCGCGGCCCTCTTCGCCGCGGCTCTCGCGCTCGGACTCGGCCACATCGCCGACCGGATGCACCTGATCTTCGATGCGCCGAATGACCCGCGCGTCGGGTACTGGCTCGTGGCGTGGCGCATGTTCACCGAATCCCCCCTGTTCGGTAAGGGGATCCACACGTACGAGGAGTTCTACCTGCCGTACCTGAGCCGCATCCGGCTCCCCGCCGGCTACGCACCCGAGGTGGCGTTCATCCCGTGGGCGCACAACCTTTACCTGGAGATCCTCGCCGAGCGGGGGATCGTCGGCGCCGTGGGCTGTGGCGCGCTGGGCTTGGCCATCACCCGCGGTCTGGTCCGGGTCTTCGTGGACTCGATGCCGGCAGAGGCGAAATGCGTCGCGGCGGGTGTGGCGAGCGCGCTGGCCGCATTCCTCGTTCTGGGGATCTTCGATCTGACCTTCTTGAAGGATTGGGTGCTGCTGATCTTCGTGCTACTGGCGGCCCTGGTCGCGCGGCTTCCGATATTCTCCGGGTCTGTTCCACCCCCGCCCGATTAGACGAGCGACCCGGTCACAGCCGCTCGGCTCGCACCTCACGGAGGGCCCGGCTCGTCCGTCGCGAGGCTCGACCGCCGCGAGGCGCTCCGAGCTCCCGGAGGTCACCGCGGGGAGCCGTGGCCCGCCCGGCGGCGACCAGTCGCTCGAGCGGGGAGGCCCCGGCCGGCAGTGGCGCCAGGATGGCCACCGCGTGGCCCCGATCGGTGACCTGGAAGATCTCCCCTTGGGCCACCCTCCGCAGGTACACGCTCAGGCTCTGCCGGAGCTCCCGGACCCCCACCCGGCCCGTCTCCCATCGCCGCATGTAGCACATCGTGCGGGCGCTCACGCCTCGGGGAGGCAGGCCCGCGTCGCGTCGAGGGCCTCGCGGGCGACGGCCTCGGGATCGCGCGACCAGGCGGCCGGATTGGGGGCTTCGTAGCTCAGGTCGCCCGCATACCCTAGAGCCGCCAGGCGCGCGAAGATCTCCCGGAACGGGACGTCGCCGTGGCCCGGCGGCAGGCGGTCCGCCGTCTTCCCGGGCTCGGCGGCGCTCGCCCGCACGTCGCTGTACTGGACGTAGCCGATCTCCTCGGCGGTCAGCCCGGCCACGGAGCTCGGTCCGCCCCCGCTCCGGTGGAGGTGGTAGGTGTCGAGGAGGAGCCGGCAGTCCCGGTGCCCGGCGAGCGCGAGCAGCTCGCGCAGCCGGTCGAGGGTGTTGAACTGCTCGGCCTGCGAGTTGAACTCGAGGGCCAGGACGACCCCGTGGGCCGCCGCCAGGTCTCCGGCCTCGCGGACACTGGCCGCCGCCCGCCGCAGGTCGCCGGCCCCGCGGTCGACCGGGCTCATGACCCGGGGGGACCCGAGCGCCGCCGCCCAGCGGCACGACTCGGCGAAGGCCTCGAGCAGCCGCCGGCGCTCGGACCCCTCGGCGTACATCCAGCCGTACTCGACGCCCACGCACGCGACCGGCAGCCCGCTGGCCCGGACCAGGTCGAGGACCGCCTCGGCCGGGCGGCCGGCCTCGGCGGCGCGGGCGAAGTCCAGCCGGCGCAGCTCAACGGCGTCCCAGCCGACGCGCCGGGCCACGCCCAGGACGTCGGCCAGGGGCGTCGTGTCCAGGGTCCAGGTGTGGAGAACCAGCCGGTGAGGGGCCACTGATTCAGATCTTCACCGGCGTGAACTCGGCGGTGTAGTGCTGCTCGAGGGGCAGTCGCTGCTTCAGCACGCCGAGCTCGCCATGGCGTGAGGCATGCTCCCGACCGAAGAGCTGGACGCGCCGGCCGTGAACGGCGAGAGTCCGCTCTCGGCCGGTCGCGGATGTTAGGTCGTGTTCCACCATCTCCAGGCAACGACCGGGCGGCAGATCACCGACATCCTCCGTGATTCGACGACTATACGGGCCGGCTCTCGAGATTGTCAACGGCCTGCGGATCGCACTGGCGCGAGGCCGCGAGCTGATCTATTCTGCTCGGAAGGGTCCGGGGAGGGACGGTCTCCCCGGGTCGTCGACTCTCCCGCATCTTCCCGACTGAATGCCCAGGGAGGTATCGATGCGAACGAACCTGATCGCACTTGGCAGCCTCGCCGCCGCGCTGCTCGCCAGCTCGCCGACGAATGCGCAGCAGACGATCAAGATCGGGCTGATCATGCCGTATTCCGGCCAGTTCGCCGATACCGCCACCCAGATGGACAACGCCATCAAGCTCTACGTCAAACAGAAGGGCGACGCCGTCGGCGGCAAGAAGATCGAGCTCATCCGCCGGGATACCGGCGGGGTCGCCCCCGACGTGGCCAAGCGCCTCGCGCAAGAGCTGATCGTGCGCGACAACGTGGACATCCTCGCCGGCTTCGTGCTCACGCCCAATGCGCTGGCCGCCGGCGATGTCTCGGCCGAGGGCAAGAAGCTCATGGTGGTCATGAATGCCGCGACGTCGGTCATCACGACCAAGTCGCCGTACATCGTGCGCACCTCGGTCACCACGCCCCAGTTGAACGAATCGTTCGGGTCCTGGGCCTACAAGACCGGGGTCCGGAAGATCTATTCGATGGTGTCCGACTTCGGCCCGGCCCACGACGCCGAGGGCGCGTTCCATCGCGCGTTCAAGGAAGCGGGCGGCGAGATCGTCGGGTCGGTGCGGTTCCCGGTGGCGAATCCCGACTTCTCGGCCTTCGTCCAGCGCGCCCGGGACCTGAACCCGGAAGCGATCTACATCTGGGTCCCCGGCGGGGTACAGCCGGCCGCGATCGGCAAGGCGCTGGCCGAGCGCGGCATCGACCCCAGGAAGACCCGGATTCTGGGACAGGGCGAGCTGACCGAGGAAGAAGCCCTGAAAAGCATGGGCGACGCCGGGCTCGGCATCATCACCGTCTACCATTACGACTACAACCACGACTCCCCGCTGAACCGCGAGTTCGTCAGGGCCTACCACGACGCCAGCGGGCGGAATCCGAACATCTACAGCATCGGCGGCTATGACGGCATGCACCTCATCTACGAGGCGCTCAAGAAGACCGGCGGCAAGACCGACGCGGACTCCCTGGTCGCGGCGGCCAAGGGGATGACGTGGGAGAGTCCCCGGGGCCCGGTCTCCATCGATCCCGAGACCCGCGACATCGTCCAGACCGTCTACATCCGGCGGGTGGAGAAGGTCGGCGGCCAGCTGCGCAACGTCGAGTTCGACAAGGTCGAGAACGTCAAGGACCCGGTCAAGGCCCGCCTGAAGAAGTGACCGGCCGCCTCCCCTGACGGTCGGCTGCCGGCGGGCGGCCCTGCCATGCTCGTCCCCATCCTCGGCGTCCTGTTCGACGGATTCGCGTACGGGATGCTGCTGTTCCTGCTATCGGTGGGGCTGTCGGTGACGCTGGGCATGATGAATTTCGTCAATCTGGCCCACTGCAGCTTCGCCATGCTCGGAGGCTACGTCACCGTCACGCTGACGCAGCGATTCGGGTGGCCGTTTCTGGCCGCGCTGCCGGCGGCGTTCCTGGCGGCGGTGATGGCGAGCGTCGTGCTCGAGCGCACCCTGTACCGCCGCCTGTACCGCGGGAGTGCCCTCGACCAGTGTCTGCTGACGATCGGCGTCGTCTTCATCTCGGTCGCGGTGGCGGCCTATGTCTATGGGACGGTCCAGCAGCCGATTCACACGCCGCCGTACCTGCGCGGCTCGGTGACGTTCATGGGCGTCACGTTCGGCGTTTACCGGTTGTTCCTGATCGGCGTGGGACTGCTGATCACCGGCATCCTCGTCGCGGCCCTCGAATACACGCGCTTCGGCGTCCAGGTGCGCGCCGCGGTCGACAATCAACGCATGGCCCGCGGCCTCGGGATCGACGTCGACGGCGCGTTCGCCGTCACCTTTGCGCTGGGGAGCGGGCTGGCCGGCCTCGGCGGGGCGCTGGCCATCGAGATGGTCGGTCTCGACCCGGCATTCGCGTTCACCTACCTGGTGTACGTCTTGATCGTGGTTTCGGTGGGAGGACTCGGCTCCATCGGCGGGTCGCTGGCCGCCGCCCTCCTCCTCGGCGTCAGCGACGTCGCCGGCAAGTACTACGTTCCCGAGCTCGGCGCCTTCCTCATCTACCTCGTCATGGTCGCCCTGTTGATGTGGCGCCCGGCCGGCCTGCTCGGGAGACGATAGGCGCCCGATGACGAGCGCCGTCCAGGCGGCCGCCGATCCGCGTCGCCATCTGGCGGCCCAGCGCCGATGGCGGCGAAGCGAGGTCGCCTTCTGGCTGGCCACCCTGCTCCCGTTCCTCCTGGTCCCGTCGCATCTCCAGCTGGCGAGCCAGATCGCCATCACCGCGCTGTTCGCCGTGTCGCTCGACCTCATCCTCGGTTACGCGGGGATCGTGTCGCTGGGCCATGCCGCATTCTTCGGGCTGGGCGCCTACGCGGCCGGCCTCCTGTCCAAGTCCGGCTGGGGCGAGCCGCTTTCCGGGCTCGTGGTCGCGCCGGCGGTCGCGGGCCTGGTCGGATATGCCACCAGTTTCGTCATCGCCCGCACCCGGCACCTGGCGCTCATCATGATCACGCT
The DNA here is from genome assembly GCA_036005065.1 of Candidatus Methylomirabilota bacterium. NCBI lineage: Bacteria > Methylomirabilota (SeqCode) > Candidatus Methylomirabilota bacterium. The sequence continues at coordinate 17,202 of DASYQW010000298.1, forward strand.
CGGCCTGGGTCTGCTGCTCCACGAGGCCGCCAACCGCGCGCACTGGCTGACCGGCGGCGCCGATGGACTCCAGGGCGTGCGCATGTGGCCGCTCCTCGGCCACTTCAAGTTCGATCTCTACGGCTACACCGCCTATGGGTACTCGCTGGTCGTCCTGTTCTCGATCTTTCTGGTGACGCGGCGGCTGATCCACTCGCCGTTCGGTCTGTCGCTGCGCGGGATCCGGGAGAACCCGATCCGGATGCCGGCCATCGGGGCCCCGAGCCGTTCGCACCTCCGCACGGCCTATACCATTTCCGCCGTCATCGCGGGCATCGCCGGCGCCCTGCTCGCCCAGACCACCGAGACCGTGTCGCTGGGGACACTGGATTTTCAGCGATCGGCGGAGGTGCTGGTCATCCTGATCCTCGGCGGCACCGGCCGGCTCTACGGCGGCCTGATCGGCGCGATCATCTTCATGGTGGCCCGCGATCAGTTCTCGGGCATCAATCCGCAGTACTGGTACTTCTGGATCGGCGCCCTGCTCGTCTCGGTCGTGATGTTCCTGCCCAACGGCATTCTCGGCGGGCTGGCGTCCCGGCGGGACGAGTCGTGAGCGCACCGGCCTTGTCGACGCGCGGGCTCGACAAGCGCTTCGGGTCCCTGGTGGTGGCCCAGGGCATCGATCTCTCCCTCCCGGCCGGGGCGCGGTACGCCCTGATCGGGCCCAACGGCGCCGGCAAGACGACGCTCATCAATCTGATGACCGGAATGCTGCAGCCCGATGCCGGTCAGATACTTCTCGGCGAAGAGGACGTCACCCGGCTCGAGCCACCGCAGCGCGTCAAGCGGGGCCTCGCGCGGACGTTTCAGATCAATACCCTCTTCCCCCGGCTCAACGCCCTCGAGTGTGTCACGCTGGCCGTCTGCGAGCGGCGCGGCGTCGCCGGGGCGTGGTGGCGGAGCCTGGCCGGCTATCGGGAGGAGGTGGACGAGGCCTACGACATTCTCCGGTCGCTGACGCTGGGCGCCGTGTGCTATCAGACGACCCGCCGGCTCGCCTACGGACAGCAGCGCCTCCTCGAGATCGCGCTCGCGCTGGCGACGAAGCCGACGGTCCTGCTACTGGACGAGCCGGCCGCCGGCGTGCCCCGCGAGGAGAGCGCCCAGCTGTTCGCCGCCATCGAGGGCCTGTCGCCGGACCTGACCGTGCTGTTCATCGAGCACGACATGAACGTGGTGTTCCGGTTCGCGAGCCGGATCATCGTCATGGTCGGCGGCCGGATTCTCGTGGAGGGCACGCCTTCCGAGATCGGCGCCGATCCGCAAGTGCGGGAGGTCTATCTCGGGGGAGCGCGTCATGGCTGAACCTCTGCTCGCGTTCCGGAGCGTGCGGGCCGGGTACGGCGATGCGGTCGTGCTCGACGACATCTCGTTCGAAGTACCGGCCGAGGGCCGCCTGGCGGTGCTCGGCCGCAACGGCGTCGGCAAGTCCACGCTGTTGCTCACCATCATGGGCTACACCGACGTCGGCCGCGGCACGATCGGGTGGCGGGGCGCCGACATCACCTCGCTGCCCCCCCACCGCCGCGCGCGCCAGGGACTCGGCTGGGTGGCGCAGGAGCGCGAGGTCTTCGCCTCGCTGAGCGTCCAGGAGAACCTGACGGTCGCCGCCCGTCGCGGGCGCTGGGACCTGGCGGCAGTCTACCGGCTCTTCCCGCCCCTGGCCGACCGGCGCCACCACGACGCCGGCCACTTGTCGGGCGGTGAACAGCAGATGCTGGCCATCGCCCGGGCGCTGATGACCAATCCGGCGCTGCTCCTGCTGGACGAGCCGCTGGAGGGGCTGGCGCCGCTCATCGCCGAAGAGCTGATCCGCGCAATCAGGCGCCTGACCGCCGACGAGGGAACCGCCTTGATCCTGGTCGAACAGCACGCGGAGATCGCCCTGTCGATGACCGACAGGGTCCTGGTGCTGGAGCGCGGCCACGTCGCCCACCGCGGGCCATCGAGGGACTTGCTCGAGGATCGGGCGACGCTCGATCGCCTGGTCGGCTTGCGGATGACCCCGGGCTAGCCGGGATTATTCACGAGTGCCTGCGGGGAAGCGGGCGGGTGGCGCGGCGAACGGGCGCCCACCGCGCCCGCAGCGGCGACTTACACCACCGAGGGCGTCCCGCGCGCCAAGCTCCGGACGGCCGCATTCATCACCACGCTTCGCCGCGAGGACGCCGGTGGGCTGTTCGCCGCGACAGGACCCGCCCGCTTCAGTGGTTTCATGAATAATGTGGGCTAGGTCGATTTCAGGATCGACTCCTCGTACTGACACGAGCCCATCCCGCTCTCGGCAAAGATGCCGTGAGCGGCGATCCACCGGAAGGTCTCCTCGAAGACTTCCTTGGTATAGGGCTCGAACACGATGCGCTCGCCCGGACCCCAGCGGCGCGTGTCCATCATGGCGTGATAGCGCACCGGGAATTCCCTCTGGTAGTGGTGTGTATGGAGGTCGGGCCGCACGTCGATGTCGCGCTGCGCTCGCCTCAAGGCGCGGAAGAACTTGCGCAGATCCTCGGGATCCGGATTGCCCTGGATCATGGTGGCGATCATGAAGGTGGTGTCGATGATCTTCCGGAACCCGAGCTGCTCCGCGAAGTAATAGGGCCCGCTGAACAAGGCCGCCGCCGGCACCTGGCCGTCGATCAACAGCTCCATGCGCTTGAACAGCATGCCGTCCTTGAACGACAGCGTGATCCGGTCGGCTTCCATGTACTGTTCGAGGGCCTGGATGGTCGAGTAATGGCTCCCGGACTGGTAGCCGACCGCGATCGGCACGCCGGCGAGATCCTCGGGCGTCCGGACCGGGGAGTCGGCCGGCACGAAGATGCCCGACGGCGCCACCGAGTAGACGTCGCGGTAGAGCTTGCCGTGCCCGGCCGACGCCGCCACGCCGACCGTCCAGTGGCAGGCGCAGCTCACGTCCGAGGCGCGGCCCCGTTCGAGCGACTGGTACGCACCGACCCGGTCGCCCCGGTCGTGGATCTTGCCGTCGGTCGACTGGACCAGCTCCCGGAAGACGTACTCCAGGCCTTCGTCCTCGAAGTAGCCCTTCTCCTCGGCGACCCATTCCTGCAGCCGGAAGTGCGGCTCGATCACGAACTTGGGCATCCTGTCTCCCTCACCCGGATGGTCTCGACGGTCTCCATGGTGCCCGGCTCGGCGGCCGGGCGTCAAGCCAGGCGATCGTGAACGCGTCAGAGGAGACTCTGTCGCGCGCCGCCGTCGACCTGGAGCGTAGCGCCCGTGATGAACGAGCCGAGGGGCGATACCAGCAGGGCCACCACGGCCGCGATGTCGTCCGGCGTGCCCAGCCGGCCGACCGGCACGCTCTGCCTCAACTCCTCCAGGACGCTGCCGGGATCCCGGCCCTCCTGCTCGGCCCGTTTCACGAAGACCGTGCCGAGGCGCGGCGTGTCGATGAGCCCCGGGCAGATGGTGTTGATGGTGATCCGGTCCCGGGCCAGCTCCAGGGAGAGCGTCTTGGCGAGGCCGATGACCCCGGCCCACGTCGCGACCGAGAGCCCGAACGCCGCCATCGGCTGGATGGCGGACAACGCCGTGATGTTGAGGATGCTGCCCCCGCCGGCGGCCCGCATGTGCGGCACGGCCGCCCGCACCATCCGGATGACGCTCATCAGGTTCTGATCGACCGCCCGTTGCCA
>DASYQW010000299.1 GCA_036005065.1 Candidatus Methylomirabilota bacterium
CGAGGCCGACCATATCGCCATACCCCTGACAAGGAGGTGCCGGTGCGCCGCCGCCCCGGTCCCCGACTCCCCATAGGTCCCGGGCTCTGAGCGGACAGATTATGTGTCAAAACCGAGCGGACACTTCACTTGTCAACAACACGGCGGGTCGGTCACGGCGGGTCGGTCGCGTGCAGGGTGGGCCGCGACGCCCGCACTTCGGGTGCGCACGCCAACCCTCCTGCCCGTCCCGTGGAGACCAGGGCGGCCAAGTCCGCGACTTTCCGAGTTTCCCGGCGTCAGGCGCCGGTGGCACGCCGTGTGCCTTTCTCGTCTCCGGCGGCCGAGGGCACCGGCGCCAGGGAGGATGGGAGGCGATGGAGCAGATGGACGAGCGGGGGATCCGGCGCGGCCTGGCGCTCCTCGAAATGAGCGCTGGCGCCCTCGGCCTGGCCTCGGACCCCAGTCGACGTGGCCTCGCGGCGTTCGCCGAGCTCGCGCGCGGGCTCGCCGAGCGCGCCCCGGCCGGGCTCCGGCCATGGCCGGTCCTCGACATCGAACTCGCCGCGGAGGACGACGGCGCGCCGGCAGCCCTGGCCCTCGAGCGCCGGGGCTCCCGGCTCGCCGCCCGGGAGGCGCCGCCGGCGCCGGACCACGTCGCCATCGGCGTGGTGCTGGAGTATTACCTGCACCTCGTCCACGATCACCTGCGCGCCCATCGGCGGCCGGGTGGCGTGGCGACCCTCCTGCCCCGGGAGCAGGCCGGCATGACGGAGGCCTTCGAGGAGCTGGAGCCGATCCTGCGCGGCGCGGCGGGCCGGGAGCGCTTGGACGGGCTCTGGGCTACGCTCGCCGCCCCCGCTTAGCAGGCGCTACTCCTCTCCTTCCGCCTTGAGGCCCAGGGCCCGGAGCTTCTTCCGGAGCGTGTTCCGGTTGATCCCGAGGAGCGCCGCGGCCCGGAGCTGGTTGCCGCCGGTCTCCCGGAGGACGGCGCGCAGGAGGGGGCGCTCGACCAGCCCCAGCACCAGCTCGTAGAGGTTCGCCGACTCGCGGGCGCCGAGGCCCCGGACGCACTCCTCGAGCTTCTCGTGGATGAGCTGCTCGAGCGTGCCTTCCTTCGGCGGCGGCGCCACCGGGCCGGTCGCGACCGGGAGGTGCTCGGGCAGGATCACGCCGCCCTGCGCCATGACCATCGCGTGCTGGATCACGTTCTCGAGCTCCCGCACGTTCCCCGGCCAGACGTAGGCCTTGAGCCGGTCGAGGGCTTCGGCCGCCAGGGCACGCTCTCCGAGGTCGCCCGCGTACTTGGCGAGGAAGTGGTCCACCAGGAACGGGATGTCCTCGCGGCGCTCCCGGAGCGGCGGCAGGGTCAGCGTCACCACATTGAGCCGATAGTAGAGGTCCTCGCGGAAGCGCCCCTCCTTGATCAGGCCGTCCAGATCCCGGTTGGTGGCGGCGACCACGCGTACGTCGACCCGGATCGGCTCGCCGCCGCCGACCCGTTCGAACTCGCGCTCCTGCAGGACGCGCAGGAGCTTCGGCTGGAGCTCCGGCCCCAGGTCGCCGACCTCGTCGAGGTAGACAGTCCCGCCGCTGGCGAGCTCGAACTTGCCGAGGCGGCGCTGGTGGGCGTCGGTGAAGGCTCCCCGCTCGTGGCCGAACAGCTCGGATTCGAGCAGCGTCCCCGGGATGGCCGCGCAGGAGACGGCGACGAAGGGCTTCCCGGCCCGGCGACTGTAGTGGTGGACCGCCCGCGCCACGACCTCCTTCCCGGTCCCGGACTCTCCCTGGAGGAGCACCGTCACGTCGGTCCCCGCGATGCGCCCGATCGTCTTGTAGACCTCCTGCATCCGCGGCGATTTCCCCACGAGTGCCCCGAACTCCCACACCTCCTGGATGCCGGTTCGGAGCTCGACCACCTCGCGGGCGAGCGCCTGGGCGGAGAGCGCGCGTTCGACGAGGAGGAGCACCTCGTCGTTGTCGAAGGGCTTGGCGAGGTAATCGTAGGCGCCCCGCTGCATGGCTTCGACGGCCGCGCGCACGCTCCCGTGCGCGGTCATGACGATGACGCCCGTGTCCGGGGTCTCGGTCCGGAGTCGCGAGAGCGCTTCGAGGCCATCGAGGCCCGGCATGCGGATGTCGACGAACGCCAGGTCGTACGGCTCCGCCCGGGCGGCGCGCAGCGCGGCCTGCCCGTCCTCGACCACGGTGACGGCGTGGCCCGCCTGGCGGAGGAGCCGCTCGAGCAGCCAGCGGATCGCCGGCTCGTCGTCCGCCACCAGGATGCGGGCGCCGGCCGCCTTCTCGCCGTCGCTCACGCGACTCCTCCCGGGCTCCCGGTCGGGGCGATGGCCAGATGGCAGGCGAACGTGGTGCCCTTGCCGGGGGTGCTGGTGACGCGCAGGGCACCCCGGTGCTCCTCGACGATGCGGTGGGCGAGCGCGAGGCCGAGGCCGAGGCCGCGCGGCTTGGTGGTGACGAAGGGGTCGAACACCCGGTCCCGCAGCGCCTCGGGAATCCCTTCGCCCTCGTCCTGGACGGCCACCTCGACCAGCGGGCGCGGCCCCGTCCCCGGGTCCACCTTGCCGTACACGGGGTCCATCGACATCCGCGTCGTCAGGGTCAGCCGGCCGCCCCCCGGCATGGCCTCGATCCCGTTCTGGACGAGATTCTGGAAGACCTGGGTGAGCCGGTCCTCGTCCGCCCACAAGGCCGGTAGGCTCGGATCGTACCGCCGGACGATCTGGACGTCCTGGGCGCGCGCGGCGGGCTCGGCGAGGAGGCAGACCCGCTCGAGCAGCTGATGGAGGTTCACGGCGCCGAAGGTGAAGCGCATCGGGCGGCCGAGGTCGAGAAGCGCCTCCATGACCCGGTTGACGCGGTCGATCTCCCCGAGCATGACGGCCAGATGCTCCCGGTAAGAGCTCTCCCCGAGCTCGGTCTGGAGGAGCTGGGCCACCCCGCGGATCGCCCCGAGGGGATTCCGGATCTCGTGGGCGAGGGCCAGCGCCATCTGACCGAGGGCGGCCAGGCGCTCCCCTCGCCGCACCTCCGCTTCGAGCGCTTTGAGCCGGGAGAGGTCCCGCAGGACGGCCACCGCCCCCGTGAGGCCGCCCGCCAGCCCGTGGATCGGGGCCGTCTGGAGACTCACGGGCACGATCCGCCCGTCGGCCAGCTCGATCCCCGATTCGGCCTCCGCCCGGCCCTCGGCCAGGCGCAGTGTCTCGGCGAGGTGCCGGACGAGCCGGGCCTCGGAGCCGAAGAGATCGCCGAGCGCGCGCCCCACCGCGCGGGTGGCGGCGCGCCCGACGAGCGCCTCGGCGGCGGCATTCCACAGGAACACCGTGAGGTCCGGTCGGACCCCGATGACGGCATCCGGCAGGCTCGCCAGGAGACGCCCGTAGTCCGGGCTCGAGGGGCTGGCCGGATTCGGCGAGACGGGGGCGCTCACGCGAGGGGCAGCGTGGCGTGGGCGTTGAGCGTGAGATCCGCCCGCTCGCCACGGGAAAGGCGCGCGGCGCCCGCGGCCGCGATCATCGCGGCGTTGTCGGTGCAGAAGCGCAGCGCGGGCGCGCTCCAGGCGTAGCCGCGCTCGGCGCACTCGGTCTCGAGCCTCTCCCGGAGGGCGCGGTTGGCGGCCACGCCGCCCGTCAGGAGAATCCGGCGGATGCCGAGGCGACTGGCGGCGCGGATCGTCTTGCGCACGAGCATCTTGACGGCGGTCGCCTGGAAGGACGCGCAGATGTCGGCGGTCAGCCCCGGGGTGAGGGGGCCGTGCCGGCGCACGTAGAGGCTCACCGCGGTCTTGAGTCCCGAGAACGAAAAGTCCGGCGCGCCGTCGCGGATCTCGGCCACGGGAAAGGCGATCGACCGCGGGTCGCCGTCCCGCGCGGTGCGCTCGACGATCGGGCCTCCGGGATATCCCAGGCCGAGGAGCTTCGCCACCTTGTCGAAGGCCTCGCCGGCCGCATCGTCTCGTGTCTGGCCGATCAGGCGGTAGGCGAGCGGCTCGGGGCAGGCATAGAGCGCGGTGTGCCCGCCCGAGACGACGAGGGCGAGGAACGGGTGACTCGGCCGGGGCTCCTCCAGGAAGCCCGCGAAGATGTGTCCTTCGAGATGGTTGATGCCGACGAAGGGAAGCCGCCGGGCATAGGCGAAGCCCTTGGCGACCGACAGGCCCACCAGAAGCGACCCGACGAGGCCCGGCCCGTGCGTCACCGCGATCCCGTCGAGGTCCCCGAGGCCCAGGCCGGCGTCCGCCAGCGCGTTCTGGACGACGGGCAGCACGACCTCCAGGTGGCGCCGCGACGCCAGCTCGGGCACGACGCCTCCGTAGCTCCGATGGATCGCGTCTTGCGAGAAGACGACGTTCGAGCGCAGCGCGCCGTCCGCCAGCACGGCGGCGGCCGTCTCGTCACACGAGGTCTCGATGCCCAACACCAGCATGATCCGCTTTCCGAGCCGGGCGTCCTTCGGGGCCGGCCGCTCCCGCCCGGTCGACGAGCTCCGAGACGGGGACGATGCGGAAGCCGCGGGCCTCCCAGCGCGGGAGCGCCTCCTCCAGGAGGCGCAGCGTCAGGAGCCGCCCGTGGGCGATGGCGATCACGGAGCCCCGCCGCTCGGCCCAGCGCTCGACCTCGTGGAGCCGGGCCCGGGCGGTCGCCTCGCTCTCGTCAGGGTCGAGGAACACCTGCCGCCGGGCGGCAGGGACGCCGAGCATCCGGGCCAGGTCGTAGCCGACGCTCCGGTGCGTCGTGAAGCTGTCCAGGAAGAAGAGCCCCTGGGCCCGCACCGGCTCGAGCAACGCCTGCATCCGGACCCGATCCTCGGTGAACCGCGAGCCCATGCGCGTCACGACCCCGACCGCCCCCGGCACGCTCTGGAGGTGCTGGCGGGTCCACCGACCCACCTCGTCCGGTGGCATCGAGACGAGCAGTACGCCCGGACCCGGATCGGATTCCGGGAACCGGTACGGTTCCAGCGGCACCTGGAGCCACACCTCGAGCCCGGCCCGCGCCGCGTCCCGGGCAATCCGTCGCGAGAGCGGGAGTCCCGGCAGCACTGCCAGCGTGACGGGCCGGCCCAGCGCCAGCAGGCGCTCGACGACGTCCGCGCGAGTCCCGAGCTCGTCGACGAGGACGGCCACCCGCCCGGGGGACCGGGACCGCGGGGGGGACGGCCGCGCGACCGCGGGCCCCGCGGCGCGCCAGGGGAGGACGAACAGGGACGGTGCCCCGCGCGCGGCCTGCCGGCGGTCGAGGACGACCACGCCAACGGCGAGCGCCACCACGAGCCCCGCCACGACGAGCCCCAGCAGGCGCACCGTCACCCGGGACGCCACGATCCTACCGTGTCCCGCCCGCGCGCGACGACCCTGGAGTCTGTCGGAATCGACGAGTCGATGCGCCTTCGCGTGGCATGCGTAGAACTGCGCCTCCGAGCGGCGGTTTCGCCGCCGCGCCCACCCACCCAGCCCGGAGGGTTGGGGAAGGTCTCGGAGGGGGCCGGCGAGACCCCCTCCGATGACAAGAAGGGCTCATGGCCCACCCATTTCTTGCCGATCAGGGTCAGGGCTGTGTCCGGTTAACCCCGCGCCGAACACCGAGCGTGCGGTGCATCGAAGAGTGCTCCGAGCGGCGGCTTCGCCGCCGCCACGACCGGGAGGCATCCGGGGGGGTCTTCCGAGACCCCCCCGAAATGCCCTAGCTCGCCTTGGCGGTCGGCCGGGTCTTGTCGAGGATCCGTGACGCCTTCAGGATGTCGAGCGCCCGCTGGAGCTGGATGTCCCGCTTCTGCTGTTCCGTCTCCGACAGCGGCGAGGTGGGCGGCTTCACCGTGGGGTCTTCCTTCGGCGGCTCGATGACGATGTCGGGCGAGATCCCCTTGCCGTGGATCGAGCGCCCCTTCGGGGTGAAGTACTTCGCCGTGGTCAGGCGGAGACCCGATCCGTCCGACAGCGGGATGATCGTCTGCACCGACCCCTTCCCGAACGTCTGGGTCCCCAGCACGACGCCGCGCCCGTGGTCCTGGATGGCCCCGGCCACGATCTCGGACGCCGACGCCGAGCCCTGGTTCACCAGGATGACGAGCGGCACGTCGGTGATGGCGTGCTTGGCGTGGGCGACGAAGCGCATGTTCTGGTTCCGAACCCGCCCTTCCGTGTAGACGACGAGCTTGCCGTCGCCGAGGAACTTCTCGGTCACTTCGACGGCCGAGGAGAGGAGGCCGCCCGGGTTGTTGCGGAGGTCCACGATGAGCCCCGCGAAGCGACCGGTCTTCTCGAGCTTCTCGATCCCCGCCTCGAGGTCGCGGGCGGTTCGCTCCTGGAACTGCCGGATCCGGACGTAGCCCAGGCCCGGCTCGATCTCCTGGGACTTGATGCTCTGAACCTGGATGATCTCCCGGGTCACCGAGATGTCCTGCAGCTCCTTGGAGCCCTCCCGCAGGATCGTGATGGTGACCTTCGTCCCCTTGGGGCCGCGCATGCGCTTGACGGCGTCCACCAGCGTCATGTCCTTGGTCGCGAGACCCTCGATCTTCATGATCTTGTCGCCCGGCTGGACCCCGGCGCGATGGGCCGGCGTCCCCTCGATCGGGGCGACGACGGTCAGCTGGTCGTCCCGGATGGTGATCTCGATGCCGAGCCCCCCGAAGCTCCCCGACGTCTCGACCTGCATCTCGCGATAGCTCTCGGGGTCGAGAAACGCCGAGTGCGGATCCAGGGCCTTGAGCATCCCCCGGACCGCCCCGTAGATGATCTCGCGGGGCTCGGTCTCGTCGACGTACTGATTCTGGATGATGGCGAGCACATCGGTGAAGAGCTTGAGGTGCTCGTATGTCGAGGCGGGGTCGACGGCCTTGGAGGCCGAGGTCCCGCCGAGCGAGAGCGTGAGCACCACCAGGACGGCGGCCGCGAGAAATGCTTTGGTGACCGGCTTACCGGCGCGCATCAGGAAACCCTCCTTCGATCAACGCCACCCGCGCACGCGGCCGCGGGGAATACGCCCCGCGGCTCACGAGCGCCGCCTGAGCCACTGCTCGGGGTCTTCGGGCCGACCCTGGTACCGGACCTCGAAGTAGAGACGGGGCCCGGCCAGCGACCCGGTCTCTCCGACGCGGCCGATGCCCTGTCCGGCCTTCACCCGGTCGCCCTCCTCGACCGTGACCTCCGAGGCATGAGCGTACAGCGTGTAGTACCCCTGCCCATGATCCAGGATGATGAGGTTACCATATCCTTTGAGCCAGCCGCGATAGAGCACGGTGCCCGCGTAAACCGCGCGGATCGACACCCCCTCGGCGGCTTCGATGTCGACACCCTGACGGAACGTTTCGGTTCCGAACCGGGGATGCACCTGCCGGCCGAACCCCCCGACGATACGGCCCTCCGCGGGCCACGGGAGCTGACCCCGATGCGCTCCGAGGCCGACCGGAGGCGCCTCGGGCCCGCCCGGGCGGACCGACGCCGGCCGAGCCGGCGCCCGGACTGCGACCTGGGCCGCCCGGCGCGCGAGCTCCCGGACGAGGGCCTCGAGCCGCTGACTCGCTTCCTGGAGCTCGGCGGCCGTGCGCTCGTGCGTGGCGCGGTCGTCGCGCACCTCGGCGAGCAGGGAGCGCCGACGCTCGGCCTCCTCGTTCATGGCCAGGCGCTCGCTCTCGACCGCCTGGCGCAGGGCGACGAGCTCGCGACGCCCCCGAGCGACCGCCTCCCGGCGGGCGCTGAGGTGCTCGGCCGTGTCGCCGACCTGGACGAGCCGCGACAGGTCGACGCGGGCGATCCGGGTCAGGCCGTCGATCGCCCGCGCCCGCGCCTGCTCGCCGGTTTCGGCGCCCGAGGTCGGATCGGCCGGCTGACCGCGAAGGCGCTCGAGCGCGCGCAACCGGGCGGTGACCATCCCCTGCTGGACGACGAGGTCCTCGGCGGTCCGGCCCCGCTGGCCCTCGAGCGCCGTGAGCTCGGCCTCGAGCCGCGCGATGCGCCCGTCCAGCCGGCGCAGCTCGCCCCGCTTCTTCGCCAGCGTCCGATCCATCCGCTCCAGCTCTGCCAGGATCGACACCTCCCGAGTCCGGGCCGCCGTGACCCGGGCGCGCGCCTCTTCCAACTGGCGGCGGACCTGGCCGAGGGCCTGTTTTTTCTCCCTCAGTGTATCACCCGGTCGCGCGGGGGGCGCGGCGGCCGCCGTCGCGGCCAGGAGCAGCGCGACGGCGAGCGGCGAGAACATCCGGCGCGTGGTCGCCCCGCGAGTCACGGTCGGCCCGCGCCCCACCCGGCCAGGAGGCCCGCGGCCGCCCCCCCGCCCACCAGGGTCACCCCGAGCGGCCATCCCGGCCAGGGCAGCGCCACGAGTCCCAGGACGGCGCGGAGCGAGCCGCCGATCCACGGCAGGCCCGCTTCCGACACGGCCAGGAGGACACTCCAGCCGAGCGCGGCCCCGGCGCCGCCCAGCACGCCCGCCTGGAGGAGCAGCGGCCCGCGGATCGAGGCTTCCCGGGCGCCGACCAGGCGGAGAATCGCGGTCTCGTCCGTCCCGCGTTGCTGGGCCACGACCGTCGCCCCGATCAGGGCGGCCAGTGCCGCGAGCGCGAGGACGATGCCGACTCCGAACCCCCCGTTTCGGAGAGCCGCCTCGACGCGCTCGGTCTCCTCGACCCCGGCGAGCGCCGCCTGGACCTCCTCGACTCCCGGCAAACGCCCGAGCGCGTCGGCCAGCGCGCGCAACGTCGCCGCGCTCACCCCGTTCGCCGGCGTCACCTCGATCCGCGCCGGCACCGGGTTCGCCGGCAGGCGGTCGAGGCCGGCCGCGGCCGGCCCCAGGTAGCGCCGCAGCTCGACGAGCGCCTCCGCGCTCGAGACGGAGCGCGCGGTGCCCGCCCCCGGCAGCGCGCGCGTCGACGGCAGCAAGCTCCGGGGCCCGTCCGGTCGCGCCGCATCCTCGCGCAGGATGGCCACGATGCGGACCTCGGCACGCCGGGCCGCCGCGAGCCGGCCGAGAGCGTCGAGGGAGAGGACGGTCCCGCCGATGGCGAGGACCGCGAGCGCGCTCAGCAGGAAGCCGCTGGCGCCGGCCGCTCCCGTCCGCCGGAGGTCCCGGACGACGGCGCCGAGGAGGAAGCTAGTCACCGGAGTTCCCGTTCGAGCGCAGCCGTCCGCCCTCGAGGCTCAGCGCGCGCGCCTTGAGCTCCGTGGCGAGCCCGGGGGACCGGGTGGCGACCAGCACCGTCGCGCCGCGACGGTGGGCGGCGCGCAGCAGGTCGAGGACCTCGCCCGCGGCGAGATCATCCAGGCCCGCCGTCGGCTCGTCGGCCACGAGGACCGCCGGAGCGGTGGCGATGACGCGGGCGAGCAGGAGGCGCCGCCGCTCCCCCGCCAGGAGCTCTCGTGGCAAGGCACTGGGCCGCGCGCCCAGGCCCACCTCCCGAAGCGCGGCGAGCGCGCGCGTCCGCGCCTCGCCTCGACCCAGACCGAGGGCGCGGAGGACGAGGACCACGTTACCGAAGGCCGTCCGGTCCGGAAGGAGCCGAGGCTCCTGGGGCAGGACGCCGAGCCGCCGCCGGAGGCGCGCCACCTCGCGGCGGCCGAGCGCGCCGACGTCCACGCCGTCCACGACGACCGTGCCTCGGGTCGGCCGCTCCTCGCCGTACACGAGGCGCACCAGGGTCGACTTGCCGGCGCCCGGGGGGCCCGAGACGACGACCATCTCGCCCAGCGCCATCACGAAGCTCGCATCGGTGAGCGCGTGGATCAGGCCTCCGACCCGCCGGCTGTAGACCTTGGAGACGCCGTCGAACTCCACCATCGACTCGATCGATTATAGAAACCCGATGGGGACGGCGCCGAGCATTTTCCCCGCGGCGACCCGGCCGCGGCCGGGCTCCCGGGCGACCTCGGGCGACAGCGTGACGGGCGGGCCGTCGACACACTCCTCAGGGGGCCGGGGGCAGACGCTCGGCCAGGAGCCGGTTGACGACCTGGGGGCTGGCCTTCCCCTGGGTGGCCTTCATGACCTGCCCGACGAGGAAGGCGAGGCTCTGCTTCCGTCCCTTCCGGTAGTCGGCGGCGGCGGCCGGGTTCTCGGCGATCACCCGGGCGACGACGGCCGCCAGGGCCGCCTCGTCGGCCACCTGCGTGAGCCCCTCGCGGCGGACGATCGTGTCGGGGTCCTCACCGCTCCGCGCCATCCGCTCGAAGACGTCCTTGGCGATCTTGCCGCTGATGGTGGCGTCGTCGACGAGCGCCACCAGCCGGGCCAGGTGGGCCGGGCGGATCCGGGCGGCGGCGATCGTCGCCGGGTCCCCGTGGAGCTCCCGCAGGAGCTCGGACATGATCCAGTTGGCCAGCGCTTTCGGGTTCGGATGGAGCCGCACGGCCTCCTCGTAGTAGTCGGCCAGGCTTCGGTCGGCCGTGAGGATCTCGGCGTCGTACGGCGGCAACCCGTACTGCTCGACGAAGCGGAGGCGGCGGGCCCGCGGCAGCTCGGGCAGCCCCGCCGCGACCTCGGCCACCCAGGCCGGGTCGGGCCGGAGTGGAACCAGGTCGGGTTCCGGGAAGTAGCGGTAGTCGTGGGCGAACTCCTTCGAGCGCATGGAGAGGGTGTGCCCCTTGTCCGGGTTCCAGAGCCGGGTCTCCTGGACCAGCCGCTCGCCGCTTCGGAGCGCCCGCGTCTGGCGCTCGACCTCGTACTCGAGGGCGGCCCGGACGTGGCGGAAGGAGTTCATGTTCTTGATCTCGACCTTGGTTCCGAGATCGTGCGCCCCGCGCGGCCGAAGCGAGATGTTGGCGTCGCAGCGGAGCGAGCCCTCCTCCATGTTGCCGTCGCAGACCCCGAGGTACCGGAGCACGGCGCGGAGCAGCCGCAGATACTCGGCCGCCTCGGCGGGCGAGCGGAGGTCGGGGCGAGAGACGATCTCCATGAGCGGGACGCCGGACCGGTTGTAGTCCACCAGGCTGGACGTCGCGGTCTCGAACACCCCGCCCTCGTGGGTGAGCTTGCCGACGTCCTCCTCCAGGTGCAGGCGCTGGATGCCGACCCGGCGTCCCCCGCCGTCGACGTCCAGCTCGAGCCAGCCGTCCTCGGCCAGCGGCTCCTCGTACTGGCTGATCTGATAGTTCTTCGGCATGTCCGGGTAGAAGTAGTGCTTGCGCGCGAACCGGCACTCCGGATTCACGTGGCAGTGGAGCGCCAGAGCGGTGCGGATCCCGAACTCGATGGCCCGCCGGTTGATGACGGGCAGGACGCCGGGCATCCCCTGACACACAGGGCAGGTCTGGCGGTTCGGCGCCGCCCCGAAGGTCGCCGCACAGCCGCAAAACATCTTCGAGCGCGTCAGGAGCTGCGCGTGGACCTCCAGCCCGATGACCGTCTCGTAGTCGCTCACGTCCCTTTACCCATCCGCGCTCGAACGTCCCCCAGAATCGCCTTTGCCTCCCGCAGCGCCCGCTCCGCATCCTCCGTCGAGGGTTCGCCCTCCGGCCCGAGGCCGGGCAGCGCGTCGGGGTAGCGGGTGACCGCATAGAAGACGTCCAGAAACCAGGTCTCGCGCCAGCGGGCCAGCTCGGCGCAGATGGCGGGATCGTGGAGAAGGAGAGCCTCCAGCGAGTGCGCCCGCGGGTGCTCGCCGCGGCGCGACTCCAGCATCCCCTTCAGGGCCTTCTCCACGGCTTGCTGAGCGTGGAAGCAGACCTGTCGCCGGATGGCGCGCGACAAGGCGTAATCGGCGAGCTCGATGTCCTCCGCAGCCCATTCCAGCCATCGGTCAGCCTCAGCCATCAGCAGGGAAGAGCAGCTTCCCTCTGGCGAGAATCTCGTCCCGGACGAACGACCGCCCCGAGGACTGTGCCTGTGCGATTTCCTCTGGCGTGTAGACGAGCAGATTCAGGCCCACGCGCGGCTCCACCAGGTCCACCGCCTCGCGCAGCCGGTCGACGAACCGGGCCGTTGTCGGCTTCACGACCGCGAGGTCGATATCGCTCGCGTCGTGCACGCCGTCCGCCGGGAACTCGCGCGCCAGCGAGCCGAACAAGAGGATACGCTCGGCCCGGTACTGCTCGACGAGGACCCGCGTGATCCGTTGGAGTTCCTCCTCCAGGACGCTCGTACGGTCGAAGACCCGGCGGAACACGTTCTCAATGCCCGGCGGCAGTGGATGACGAGCCTTGGGGTTCAGAAATGACCGGCCGTGAGTTCGGATGTCGTGCCCGTTGTGGCGCAGCCTGAGCCAGACGACGGCGCTGAGCTCCGACAGGCCACCCTCCTCGTCGGCAACGGCGAAGAGTCCATTGGCCACGGCCACGCGCTCCAGGTCGGACCGCGGAGCTGACCGAAATCGCTCATCCCCGAACAGGGCTGTCTCTACGTCCAGGCATTTGCTGTTCGGCGTCCCGAGGACGACGACATTGAACTCGCCACGCGGGAGCTGACCCACCTCTCGCGTGATCGCCTGCCGCAGTTCCTCCGAGGCGGGCACGTCTCGGGTCGGAACCAGCTGATCGGGCGTCGTCGTGCGGAACTCGCGATGTATCGTCTCGCGGGCCGTCAGCGGCGGGTCCTCGACCCGACCGCCTCGCTGCCACGGAAAAACGTCGTCCCGGGTGGTGACCTCCAGGAACACCCGTTGGCCGGCCAGCCGGACAGCCAGGTCGCAGGCCCCGGCGCTGACCCGGGGGCGAAGCTCGAGGCCGTCCACGACCGGGGCCAGCTTGGCCGCCGTCCGCAGCTCGTAAGCAGTGGCGAACAGCTCGTTCGGATTGCGGAGTGGGGTCCGGTACGCGCCGGCGACTCCGGGCCACCCGACGTGCCGCGTGAGCAGCTCGAGGTCTCGCTCTACTTGCCAGAGGTACACGGCGCGCAGCCCTTCCCACCAGGCTTCGACCGCGGCGGCGCCGATGAGTTCGGACAGGCGCGGCACTCGGTGGGAGAGCCGGGCCGTCAGCGCGCTAGCCATGATCGAGCGCCGGCTGGCGCGTGTGCCAGTCCGTGGCCTGCTCGTAGGCGGCGGCCACCCGGAGCAGCGTCGCCTCGTCGAAGGGCTTGCCGATGAGCTGGAGCCCGATCGGGAGCCCGCCGGCGGAGAAGCCGCAGGGCACCGACAGCGCCGGGATGCCGGCCAGCGGGGCCGGGATCGTGAAGACGTCGTTGAGGTACATCGCGAGCGGGTCTTCGGTCTTCTCACCGAGCTTGAACGCCGGCGTCGGCGCCGTGGGCGCCACGACGACATCGACCTCGCCGAAGGCCCGATCGAAGTCCCGGCGGATGAGGGTGCGGACCCGTTGGGCCTTGGCGTAGTAGGCCTCGTAGTAGCCCGCCGAGAGGGCGTAGGTCCCCAGCATGACGCGGCGCTTGACCTCCGCCCCGAACCCGTCGGCGCGAGTGCGGCCGGTCATGATGACGAGGTCCTTCGTCCCCTCGGCGCGGTGGCCGTACTTGACCCCATCGTACCGGGCCAGGTTCGAGGACGCCTCGGCCGGCGCCAGGATGTAGTAGGCGGCGACCCCGTAGTCCGTGTGCGGCAGAGAGACACGGCGGGTGCGCGCCCCGAGCCGCTCGAGCGCGGCGATCGCGGTCCGGACCGCGCCCTCGACCTCGGCGTCCAGTCCCGGGATGAAGTACTCGTCGGGGATGCCGAGCGTGAGCCCTCGCACCCCCTGCCCGAGGGCGGCCTGGTAGTCGGGCACCGGCTGATCGGCCGACGTCGAGTCCATCGGGTCGTGCCCCGCGATGGCCTCGAGCAGGATGGCTGCGTCGCGCACGTCCTTGGCGATCGGGCCGATCTGATCGAGGGAGGAGGCGAAGGCCACCAGGCCATAACGCGAGACCCGCCCGTAGGTGGGCTTCATGCCCACGACGCCGCAGAGGGCCGCCGGCTGCCGCACCGACCCGCCGGTATCCGTGCCGAGCGCGCCGGCCGCGAGGTCGGCCGCCACGGCGGCGGCCGAGCCACCCGAGGACCCCCCGGGGACCCGGTCGATCGCCCAGGGATTCCGCGTCGGGAAGAACCCCGAGTTCTCCGTCGAGGACCCCATGGCGAACTCGTCCATGTTGGTCTTGCCGAGCACGATGGCGCCTTGCGCGGCCAGACGCACGATGACGGTCGCGTCGTACGGCGGAACGAAGCTCCCCAGGATTTTCGAGCCGCACGTGGTGCGGAGGCCCCGGGTGCAGAGCACGTCCTTGATCGCGAGCGGGATCCCCTCGAGCGGACGAAGCCGCTCGCCCCGGCGGATGCGCTCGTCGGTCAGCGCGGCCTGCGCGCGGGCAGCGTCGGCGGCCACGGTGAGGTAGACCCCGAGGGCGTCGTCCAGGAGGGCGATCCGCCCGAGGTAGGCCTCGACGAGCGACGTCGCGGTCAGGGCGCCGCGGCGGAGCGCCTCGAGCGTCTCGTGGACCGGCAGCCGCGTCGGGTCCACGTGCCTCACTGCTCGAGGATCTTGGGCACGCGGAACTGCTCCTGCTCGGCGTCGGGCGCGTTGGCCAGCATCGCCTCGACCGGATAGCACGGGCGGACCTCGTCCTCCCGCATGACGTTGACGAGCGGCAGGACGTGGGTTGTCGGCGGGACGCCGGCCGTGTCGACCTCTCCGAGCTTCGCCACGTAGCCCAGGATCACGTCGAGCTGGCTCCGCATCCGCTCCTTCTCGGCTCCCGCCAGCTCGAGCCGGGCCAGCCGGGCCACGTGCTCGACCTCCGCCAGGGTGATCTTCGGCTCGCGTTCGCTCACGACGGACTCCCCCTTCTCGGACCGTCCCCGCTCATTCCGCCTGCTCGAGATGGGCGTATTTTAACGCGAGCCGCCGCTTGCCGACGGCCGCGAAGTTCACCGTGACGATCCAGTCGTCCCCGGCTCGCTCGATCCCGATGAGGAGCCCCTCGCCCCACCGCGGATGCTGTACGCGCGCCCCGACGCGGTACGGGTAGTCATCGTCCGGCTCCGGGTCGCGTTCGGCAGGCCACCGGGGCGCGGCGTCGAGCGGTCGAGGCCGCGGCGGGCCCAGCCCGACGGCGCGGCGCGCGGATCCCTCGGCCGTGACGAGCGCCTCGGCCGGCATCTCGGTGAGAAAGCGCGACGGCTCCCGCGCCCCCGCGAACGCGCCGAGCCGTCGCTGGGCGGCGTGGGAGAGGTACAGACGTTCCTTGGCGCGGGTCAGACCCACGTAGGCCAGACGCCGCTCCTCCTCGATGCTGTCGGGCGCGTCGAGCGCGCGGACGTGGGGGAACACGCCCTCCTCGAGCCCGGTGAGGAACACGACCGGGAACTCGAGTCCCTTCGCCGAGTGCAGGGTCATCATGGTGACGGCCGCCCGGGGCTCGGCCAGCTCGTCCACGTCCGAGATGAGCGCGATCGAGTCGAGGAACGCCGGGAGCGCGCCGGTCCCCTCCCGCGCCTCGAACTCCGCCGCCGCCACGCACAGCTCGTCGAGGTTCTCGAGCCGCCCCTCGGCTTCGGCCGTCCCCTCCCGCTGGAGGGCCTCCCGGAGGGAGGCGGCGTCGATGACGGCCGACACACGCTCGGCGAGCGACCGGGGCGCCTCGCCGAGCGCCGCCAGGCGCTCCCGGAGCGCGGCGAACTCCCCCAGCGCCCGGCCGGCCCGTCCCCCGATGGCGCTGGCCGCCGGCCCCGCGGCCGCGGCGAGCAAGGACGAGCCCTCCCGGGCGGCCGCTTCTTCGAGCCGGGCGAGCGTCCCCTTGCCGATGCCCCGAGGCGGCACCGCGATGGCGCGGCGAAAGGCGAGGTCATCCGCGGGATTCACGACCAGGCGGAGGTAGGCGAGGGCGTCCTTCACTTCCTTCCGCTCGTAGAATCGGACGCTCCCCACGATCCGGTAGGCCAGGCCGAGCCCCCGGAACGCGTCCTCGAAGACGCGCGACTGCGCGTTGGTCCGGTAGAAGACCGCGACGGTCTCGAGTCCCGCCCCTTCCCCGCGCAGGCCCATGACGGTCCGCGCGACCCAGGCGGCCTCCTCGTGCTCGTCCCACGCGCGGAAGAGCCGCGCCGGCCCCCCGCGCACGTTCTCGGTCCACAGGCTCTTGGCCTTGCGCGCCTGGTTGTGAGCGATGACGGCCGAGGCGATCTCCAGGATCTGCCCGGTCGAGCGGTAGTTCTGCTCGAGGCGGACCACGCGGCAATCCGGGAAGTCATGCTCGAAGTCGAGGATGTTCCGCAGGTCGGCGCCCCGGAACCCGTAGATCGACTGGTCGGGGTCACCGACCACGCAGAGGTTCCCGTGTCCACCGGTGAGGAGCCTGAGCCAACGGTACTGAGCGGCGTTGGTGTCCTGGTACTCGTCGACGAGGACGTACCGCCACAGGGTCCGGTAGTAGGCCAGCACCTCGGGATGCCGCTCCCACAGCCGCACCGTGACTCCCAGGAGGTCGTCGAAGTCGAGGGCGCCGGCGGCCCGGAGACGGGCGTCGTAGCGCGCGAACAGCCGGGCCAGCTCCCGCTCCCGCGGCGTGCGGGCGCTCGCCGCCAGATCGTCGGCGCCCTGGAGCTGGTTCTTGGCGCGGCTCACCCGGGCGACGACGGCTGACGGCGCCCACGCGCGCTCGTCGAGGCCCTGCTCCCGGATCAGCTCGCGCACGAGGCTCAGCCGGTCGTCCTCGTCGTAGATCACGAACCCGCGCGGGTAACCGAGGTGGTGGATCTCGGCGCGCAGGATGCGGACACACGTGGCGTGAAAGGTCGCCACCAGCGGCAGGCGGGTGGCCCAGCCCTCCAGGAGCGTCGCCACCCGCTGCGCCATCTCGCCGGCCGCCTTGTTGGTGAAGGTGACGGCCAGGAGGCGCCGCGGATCGACGCCGCCCGCGACCAGGTACGCGATCCGGTGGGCGATGACCCGCGTCTTGCCGCTGCCGGCCCCGGCCAGGACGAGGAGCGGGCCCTCCGTCTGGAGCACCGCCTCCTGCTGCGCCGGGTTCAGCCCGCTGAGGATCGCGTCGGGCGAGCGCCCTCCGCCCGCGCTCACGGGCTCCTCATCGGCGTCTTCCGAAGGCGGCGGTGCGCCGGCGCCACAGCCCCTGCCCGAGGGCCACGACGAAGGCGACGCCGAGGGCGGGCACGACGAAGAGGAGGAGCTGGCGCCGCACCGCTTGCCACGGAGTCCACTCGTGGACGGTGTCGCTCAGGTGGGCGCGCAGCGCCGCGGTGAGCTCGGCGAACGGCGCCGAGCCGAGGAGGCGCTCCGTCGTGGTGAGGGTGCCGCGGGCGCTCCGGAGCGTGAGGTGGCCTCGAGCGGGGACGATGCCCACCTCCCGGATCTCGTCCCACCGCGCGGAGAACGGCTGGATGAGCCGGTCCACGGTCACGCCGTCCTCCCCCACCTCGACGACCATCTTCACCAGATCCTGCATCAGCACGATCAGCCACGCAAGCGTGAGCACCGACAGGGAGAGGAGGCTGCCGAACAACCAGACGGCGCGTCCCACCTCGGGATCCCCCCGCTCCGGCCAGAGGAGCCCGAGGATCCGCGCCCCGGCCCACGCGAGCCCGACGATCGCCAGCAGCACCAGGACCTGGGCGGCGGTCGCCAGTCGTCGGTGGGTCGGCTCGGCTTCGATCCGCAGGCGCCCGGCGCGGCTCGGGGCCATCGGGTCCCGGCGTTACTCCACCGTGACGCTCTTGGCGAGATTCCGCGGCTGGTCGACGTCGCAGCCCCGGCGGACGGCCACGTGGTACGCCAGGAGCTGGAGCGGCACCGTCAGGACGAGCGGCATCAGGAGCTCGCCCGCCGGCGGGACGGTCAGCACGTGCGCCGCTTTCTCCGCGATGCTCTCGTCGCCCTGTTGGGCGATGGCGATCACCATCCCGTCCCGGGCCCGCACCTCCTCGATGTTGGCCAGCATCCGGTCGTAGGTCCCATCGCGCGGCGTGAGCGCCACCACCGGCATGGCCTCGTCGATGAGCGCGATCGGCCCGTGCTTCATCTCCCCGCCGGGGTATCCCTCGGCGTGGATGTAGGAGAGCTCCTTCATCTTCAGCGCTCCCTCCAGCGCGATGGGATAGTGGATGCCGCGCCCGAGGTAGAGGAAATCCTGGCGCTGGAAGAGGTGGCGGGCGAGCTCGGCGATGGATTCGTCCCCGGCGAGCGCGGCCTCGACGATCCGCGGCGTCTCGAGGAGCTCCTGGAGCCGCCGCTTCCCCTCCTCGGCCGGGGTGACGCCGCGCAGGCGCCCGAGGTGGAGCGCCAGGAGGTAGAGCGCGGTGATGGTCGCGGTGAAGGTCTTGGTCGACGCGACCCCGATCTCCGGCCCGGCGTGGGTGTAGATGACGCCGTGGGCCTCGCGGCTGAGCGCGCTCCCGACGACGTTGCAGATGGCCACCACCGGGGCGCCCTTCTGCCGAGCGGTCTTCACCGCCCCCAGCGTGTCGGCGGTCTCGCCGGACTGGCTGATGGCGATGACCAGGCTGTCGGGGCCGACCAGGGGGTCGCGGTACCGGAACTCCGAGCCGATGTCGACCTCGGCCGGCAGCCCGGCGAGCCGCTCGATGAAGTGCCGGCCGACCAGCCCGGCGTGGTACGAGGTGCCGCAGGCCACCACCACCACCCGCCGGAATGTCCGGAGCTCGTCCGGGGTGAGGTTCAGGTCCGGCAGGAAGCAGTCGCCGGTTTCCGGCGAGATGCGGCCGCGGAAGGTGTCGGTGATCGCCCGCGGCTGCTCGTAGATCTCCTTCAGCATGAAGTGCCGGTAGCCGCCCTTCTCGGCCATGATCGGATCCCACACGATCCGGGTGACCGGCCGCTCGACCGGGCGTCCCGAGAGCGTCGAGAGCTGCACGCCGTGGCGGCTCACCACCGCCATCTCGTCGTCCTCCAGCACGACCACGTCGCGGGTGTGGGAGAGGATGGCCGGGATGTCCGAGGCCAGGAAATACTCGCCCTCCCCCAGGCCGATCACGACGCCGCCGGCCCCGGTCTTGGCCGCCACCAGGGCCTCCGGCTCCCGGTCGGAGATGATCCCGACCGCGTAGGCGCCGCGCAGCTCCCCGAGCGCCCGTCGGACCGCTTCCCCCAGCCCGCCGGCCGCCGCCCAGTGGTGCTCGACGAGGTGGGCGACGACTTCCGTGTCCGTCTCCGACTTGAAGGTGTGGCCCTCGGCGATGAGCCGCTTCTTGATCGGCAGGTAGTTCTCGAGGATGCCGTTGTGCACCACCACGATGGACCCGGTGCAGTCGGTGTGAGGATGGGCGTTCTCCTCCGAGGGACGCCCGTGGGTCGCCCATCGGGTGTGCCCGAGCCCGACCGGCCCGTCGATCGGCCGGTCGCGCAGGATGCCCTCGAGGTTCCGGATCTTGCCGGCGCTCCGGCGAACCTGGAGCACGCCCTCGGTGATCACGGCGACGCCGGCCGAGTCGTAGCCCCGATACTCGAGCCGCTTGAGCCCGTCGAGAATGATCCCGGTCGCACCCTGTGAGCCGATGTAGCCGACGATGCCACACATACGGTCGTCCTCCGGCGCGTCACTGCGACCCGGTGGGTCGCTCCTCGCGGCTGGCGGCCTGGCGCGCCCGGCGCCGCTCCGTCCAGCCTTCCTTGATCACCTGCTGCGCGCGCTCGATCGCCAGGGCTCCCGGTGGCACGTCCTTGGTGATGACCGAGCCGGCGCCGACGTAGGCGTCGTCGCCGATGTTGAGCGGCGCCACCAGGCTCGCGTTGGTCCCCACGAACGCCCGGGCCCCGATCGTCGTCGGGTGCTTGGCCACCCCGTCGTAGTTGACCGTCACCATCCCGGCGCCAATGTTCGCCCCCTCGCCCACGGTCGCGTCCCCGATGTAGCCCACGTGGTGGGCCTTCACCCGGCGCCCGATCGTGGACTTCTTGATCTCGATGAAGTTGCCGATGTCCGCACCGGCCTGGATCACCGTGCCGGGGCGGAGACGCGCGCATGGGCCGAGCTTGACGTCAGCCTCGACCACGGAGCCTTCGGCGACACAGTAGGGGCGCAGGATCACCCGGTCGCCCACCGTCATGTCGGTGAGCTGGCAGCCCGTTCCGACCAGGCACGCCTCGCCGACGACGGTGCGCCCCTCGAGCCGCACCCCCGGGTAGAGGATCGTGTCGCGGCCCACGGTCACGTCGGGCTCGACATAGGTCGCATTCGGGTCGAGGACCGTCACCCCTTCGGCCATCAGACCGGCCAGCGTCCGCCCGCGCAGGACGGCGTCGAGCTCGGCGAGCTGCCGCCGATCGTTGACGCCCGCCACCTCGAGCGGGTCGTCGACCCGGATGGCCGCCACCCGCCGCCGGTTCCGGGCCAGCAGCCCGATGACGTCGGTCAGGTAGAGCTCGCCCTGGTCATTCTCGGGGGTGAGTCGGTCCAGCGCCGGCCAGAGCCAGCGGGGCTCGAAGCAGTAGATCCCCGAGTTGCACTCCCGCAGGCGGCGTTGGGCGGCCGTCGTGTCGCGTTCCTCGACGATCCCGACCACCGGGCCCCGCGGCCCGCCCCGGCGCACGATGCGGCCGTACCCGGTCGGATCCGGCGGCGCGAACGTGAGGAGGCTGACCGCGGCGCGGGTCTGCCGGTGATGCACGAGGAGCCGCTCCACCGTCGTCTCGGCCAGGAGCGGCACATCCGCGTAGAGCAGGAGGATCTCGGTGGCGTTCCCGGGGACGGCGCCCTTGGCCATCACCAGGGCATGCCCGGTCCCCCGCTGCTCCCGTTGCTCGGCGAAGCGGAGGTCGGTCTGACCGGCCAGAGCCTCCCGAACGCCATCGCCCTGATGGCCGACCACGACCACGATGCCGCGTGTGCCGACGGCGCGCGCGAGCGCGACCGGGTACGCGATGAGCGGCCGGCCGCCGAGCCGGTGCAGCACCTTGGCGCGGCCAGAGCGCATCCGCTTGCCTTCGCCGGCCGCGAGGATGACAGTCCACGTCTCGGTCATGACCCGCCCCCTTCGTTCCTATGCGTGTCCATCGTCGTGACGGCCGCGGCGCGCGCCGGCCCGCCATGGCGGATCAGCCGGACCAGCACCCGCCCGAGCTTCTCCGGGTGGTGCCGGGCCAGCTCCGTCGGACCCGTCAGGTCCGCCTCGCTCACCCAGACGCCGAGCGCCCGCAGGCGGTCGCGGTCGATCGCCACCGGCTGGGCTCCGGCCCTGGCGTACCGCCGGAGGACGTCCTCGCGAAACCGGCGCCCGTGGACCACGACCCCGTCGACCACGCCGCGGCCGCCGTGGGCGTGGAGGGCCTCGACGTGGTCGGCCAGCGACAGTCCGTCGGTCTCGCCCGGCTCGCTCATCAGGTTCGCCACGTAGATCCGGAGCGCGGCCGCCTTGCGGAGCGCCTCCGCGACCCCGCCCACCAGGAGGTTGGGGACCAGGCTCGTGTAGAGCGAGCCGGGGGCGAGGATGATCGCGTCGGCCTGGTCGATCGCCTCCAGCACCTCGGGCAGGGCTCGCACCGCCGGCGGCTCGAGGCCGACCCGGCGCACGGGCCGCTTTCCCTCACGGAGCCTCGTCTCGCCGTGCACCACGCTGCCGTCCGCGAGCTCCGCGCAGAGGGTCACGCTCTCGAGCGTCGACGGCAGGATCGTCCCCTGGACGGCCAGGACCTTGCCGGAGATCCGGATGGCCTGGAGGAAGCTCCCGGTGACGTTCGCCAGCGCCGCCAGAAAGAGGTTCCCGAAGGCGTGTCCGGCCAGCGCGCCGTCCCCGCCGAACCGGAACTGGAAGAGCTCCGCCATGAGGGGCTCGACCTCGGCCAGCGCCACCAGGCAGTTGCGGATGTCGCCGGGTGGCAGGATGCGCAACTCTTCGCGGAGCCGCCCGGAGCTCCCGCCGTCATCCGTGACCGTGACGACGGCCGTGAGCTCGGCGATGCGGGTGCCGAGATACTGCTTCAGGCCGGCCAGGACCACGGGGAGCCCGGTCCCCCCGCCGATGGCCACAACCCGCCGCCCGCCTTCGAGCCGCCGGCGCGCTCCCATAATCCCGATTCCACTGTCATCTTAGCATTGTCGCCCGCTCCCGGAGCCAGGCCAGGAGGCCCGCGAAGGCCGGTGGGAGGGGCGCCTCGAACCGCAGCCGCTGGCCGCTCTCGGGGTGGGTGAAGCCCAGGACGGCGGCGTGGAGGGCCAGGCCCCTCAGCGCGTCTACTCGGGCCGCCAGCTCGGGGGTCGGCGGACGGGTGTCACGGCGGCGGTAGGTGCGGTCGCCCACCACCGGGAAGCCGAGGTGGG
Organism: Candidatus Methylomirabilota bacterium; assembly: GCA_036005065.1. Classification (NCBI taxonomy): domain Bacteria; phylum Methylomirabilota (SeqCode); species Candidatus Methylomirabilota bacterium. Next base: position 22,149 of record DASYQW010000299.1, read on the forward strand.
CCAGGTGGACCCGGATCTGGTGGGTTCGCCCGGTGCCCAGCTCCACCGCGAGAAACGTCGAAGGGGCGGGCGCCTCGAACCGCTCGAGGACCCGGTAACGCGTGAGGGCGGCGCGGCCCGCGCCGGGCGGACGGACGGCCATCCGCAGGCGGTCCCGGGGGTGGCGGCCGATCGCCGTCTCGATCCGGCCCTCGAGCCGCGGCACGGCCCCGTGGACCAGGGCCAGGTACCGCCGCTCGACGCTCCGCGCCTTGAGCTGTCGCGCCAGGGCGAGGTGGGCCCGGTCCGACTTGGCGACGACCAGGAGTCCCGAGGTGCCCCGGTCGAGGCGGTGGACGATGCCGGGGCGCCGGACGCCGCCGATCCCCGAGAGGGCCGGGCCGCAGTGGGCGAGCAGGGCGTGGACGAGTGTCCCCGTCGAGTGGCCGGCGCCCGGATGGACGACGAGGCCGGCCGGCTTGTCGAGGACGAGGAGGGCCGCGTCCTCGTACACGATGTCGAGCGGGATCGACTCGGGCGCGAGCGCCAGCGAGACCGGCGCGGGCACCTCGAGCGTGACGACCTGACCGGCCCGGAGGGGGTGGCTCGCCTTTCGCCGGCGTCCGTCGACCAGGACGCGGCCCGCCTCGATCAGGCTCTGGAGCCGCGTCCGTGAGAGGTCACCGGCCCGGCTCTGGAGGAATCGGTCGAGCCGAAGACCGGCGTCACCCGGCGCCACCGTGAAGGCCCGGGACTCTCCCGGCGGGGCGGCCGCCTCAGGGTTCCTGGCCGTTGGGCAGTTCCCGCTGCTCGCTTCGCGGCGCGGCGAAGGCCAGCTCGACCGCCAGGAGCACCACGCCCACCGTGATCGCGGAGTCGGCGACGTTGAACGCGGGCCAGTGGTAGGCCCGCCAGTAGACATCCACGAAGTCGACGACGGCGCCGAGCCGCCAGCGGTCGAGCAGGTTCCCGGCCGCCCCCCCGAACACCAGGCCGAGCGCGAGCCGTCCGAGCCGGCCCCCGTGCGGGACGACCCGCAGCGCGATCGAGCAGAGGAGCACGAGCGCCGCCAGCGAAAACACGGTGACGAGCCAGCGCCACTCGAAGGGCACGCCGGAGAAGATCCCGAAGGCCACCCCGGGGTTGAGGATCAGCGTGAGGTCGAAGAAGCCGGGGACGACGGGAAGAGGATATCCGGGCACGAGGCGGGCCAGGGCCCAGGCCTTCGTGAGCTGGTCGGCGACGAAGACCGCCGCCCCGATGGCCAGCAGCGGGATCAAGCGTCCAGCGGCCGCCGCGATGCGAGGGTCACGCGGCGCGGGCTCGGATGATCGGCAGGCACCGCTCGCACAGCCCCGGATGCTCGGCGTCGCGCCCGACCGCCTCGCTCCACGTCCAGCAGCGCTCGCACTTCGCCCCCGCCGCGTGCGCGACCTCGACGCCGAGCCCCGAGAGTCCCGTCTCGCGCAGCACGACCCGCTGGGGCCCGGTCTCGAGACCCGGCGGCGGCGGGCCATCCACCCGGGCGACCTGCGAGACGATGAGAAACTCCCGGAGCAGGCGCTCCCCCGCCTGGCGCAGCGCCGGCTGGAGCTCGGGATTCTCCACGTACAGGGTCACGCGGGCGTCGAGCCCGGCCCCGATCAGCTTGGCCGCCCGCGCCTGTTCCAGCGCCCGGGCGACCTCGCCGCGCACCCGGAGGAGCGTCTCCCAGCCGGCCTCGACGCCCTCGTCGAGCCAGGTGGGATCCGCCGCCGGGAAGTCGGTGAGGTGGACGCTCGAGGCGCGCCCGCTGCCGGGCACGTAACCCCAGATCTCTTCGGCCGTGAACGTGAGGATGGGCGCCATCAGCCGGACGAGGGCGTCCAGCACGCGGTAGCAGACCGTCTGGGCGGCTCGACGCTCGGGGGCGTCGGCCCGCTGCGTGTAGAGCCGGTCCTTCAGGATGTCGAGGTAGAGCGCCGACAGGTCCACCGCGCAGAAGTTGTGGAGGCTCTGGAAGGCGAGGTGGAAGTCGTACGTCTCGTAGGATGTCCGGACCTTCGCGATCGTCCGGTGGAGCCGCAGCATCGCCCAGCCATCGAGCCCCTGGAGGGCCGCGTCCGCGACGGCGTGTCGGCTCGGATCGAAGTCGGCGAGGTTCCCGAGGAGGAAGCGGCAGGTGTTCCGGATGCGCCGGTAGGCCTCGGCCAGCTGGGTGAGGATCTCCTCGGAGAGCCGGATGTCCTCCGTGTAGTCCTCGGACGCCGCCCACAGCCGCAGCACGTCGGCCCCGTAGCGCGCAATCACGTCCTCGGGCGCGACCACGTTGCCGAGGGACTTCGACATCTTCCGCCCCTCGCCGTCGACGACGAACCCGTGGGTCAGGACGGCCCGGTACGGCGGCGCGCCGCGGGTCCCGACCCCCTCGAGGAGGGAGGAATGGAACCAGCCCCGGTGCTGGTCCGAGCCTTCCAGGTACATCTCGGCCGGCCAGCGGAGCTCTCTGTGCGTCTCCAGCACCGCGGCGTGGCTGCAGCCGGAGTCGAACCAGACGTCCAGGATGTCCATCTCCTTGCGGAACCCGCCGCCCCCGCACTTCGGGCAGGTGGTTCCGGGCGGCAAGAGGGCCGCCGCCTCGCGGAGGTACCACTCGTCCGCGCCCTCGCCGCCCCGCATGATCGCTGCCACGTGCTCGACCAGCCGCTCCTCGAGCAGGATGTGGCCACACTGCAGGCAGTAGAAGGCCACGATGGGCACGCCCCAGACCCGCTGGCGGGAGATGTTCCAGTCCGGCCGGTGGGCGATCATGTTGGTGATGCGCTCCTCGCCCCACGGCGGGATCCATTGCACCTCGCGGATCGCCTGGAGCGCCCGCGCCCGGAGTCCGTCCTGGTCCAGCGAGATGAACCACTGCTCGGTGGCGAGGAAGAGCGTCGGGTTCTTGCAGCGCCAGCAGTGGGGGTAGGTGTGGGTGAACGGGACCTCGGCCACCAGCGCGCCGCGGGCTCGCAGCAGCTCGCTGATCCGCGGGTTCGCCTCCCAGACCGTGAGCCCGGCGAAGTGCTCGACCTCGGGAACGAAGCGGCCGTCGTCGTCGACCGGATTGTAGATGGGCAGGCCGTGCTTCCGCCCGAACTCGTAGTCTTCCTCCCCATGGCCCGGCGCCACGTGGACGAGGCCCGTGCCGGAGTCGACGGTGACGAGCGGATCGGCCGCCACCGGGCCGGTCCGATCGATCCACGGATGCCGGTACCGGAGCCCCTCCAGCGTGGCCGGCTCGAGGGTCCGCAGGCGGCGCGCGTTCCGCAGCCGGGTGGTCTTGACGAAGTCGTCGGCCAGCGCGGTCGCCACGATGAAGGTCTCGCCGTCCACGTCGAGCGCCACGTAGTCCTCGGTGGGGTGGACGGCCACCGCCAGGTTGGCGGGCAGGGTCCACGGCGTCGTGGTCCAGATGATCAGCGACTGCCGCGGAGCGTCCGGCAGGTCGGGATGGGGCGCGACCAGCGGAAACCTCACGTAGACCGAGGGCGAGCGCTCCTCCTCGTACTCGACTTCGGCCTGGGCCAGGGCGGTCTTGCAGTACATGCACCAGTGGACCGGCTTGAGGCCTTTGTAGACGATCCCCTTGCCCACGAAGCGGCCGAACTCCCGGACGATGATGGCCTGGTACTCGGGGGCCATCGTCCGGTAGGGCCGCTGCCAGTCGCCGAACACGCCGAGCCGGCGGAACTCCTCGCGCTGGATGTCGATGAACCGGAGCGCGTAGGCCCGGCAGCGGCGCCGCTTCTCGATGGGATCCATGGCCTGGCGGACATCGACGCCAGCCCGGTCGAGGCCGAGCTCCTTGTCGACCTGGTGCTCGATCGGAAGCCCGTGACAGTCCCAGCCCGGCACGTAGACCACGTTGAACCCGAGCATGGTCTTCGACTTGACCACGAGGTCCTTGAGCACCTTGTTGAGGGCCGTCCCCATGTGGATGTGGCCGTTGGCGTACGGGGGGCCGTCGTGGAGGAGCCAGAGCGGCCTCCCGGCCCCGCGCTCGCGGAGGCGACGGTAGATGTCGTCCCGATCCCAGCGGCGGAGGAGCTCGGGCTCCCGCTGCGGGAGATTGGCCCGCATCGGGAAGTCCGTGCGGGGAAGGTTCAGCGTCGCCTTGTAATCCATGGGATCCCGGTCGGCCTCCTGAAAGGCAAGCGCGCCGGGCGCTCCGGCGCGCAGTGCTGGAAAGCGTAGCACCCACGCGCACTTGTGTCAAGAAACGCGCCCTCAGGAACGCCGCGCGTGGCTGGTGTCCGAATTTGGCGGGGCTCGCTCGGCGGCGCCCGTGATCGGGCGCGAAGACGCGAGCGCTAGCCAGGAAGCGGCTGACCGTCCTTCAGAACCGGAAGCCGGACCGTGAAGCGGGCGCCCTGACCCTCACCGGGGCTCTCGGCATCGACCGTCCCCCCGTGGAGCTCCACGAGGTGGCGGACAATGGCGAGCCCGAGCCCCAGACCGCCGTGGGTTCGCGCCGGCCCCGTGTCGGCCTGGCGGAATCGCTCGAAGACATACGGCAAGAACTCCGGGCTGATGCCTTGGCCGGTGTCGCTCACCGTGACCAGCACCTCGGAAGGGCCGCCGTGCACCCGCACCTCGACGACACCCCCCGCCGGGGTGAACTTGATGGCGTTCGCGATCAGGTTATCGGCCACCTGCTGGAGCCGGGCCGGATCGCCCCAGAGGAGGCCCGTCCCCCGATGCAGGATCGACCGAAGCGTGATCCCCTTCTCCAGGGCGGCCGGCCGCATGGTGTCGACGATGGCTTCGACCAGTGGCACGACATCGACACGCTGCCGCTCCATCTGGAGTCGTCCGGAGACGATCCGAGAGACGTCCAGCAGGTCGTCGACCAGCCTCGTCAGCACTCTGGCATTGCGCTCGATCGTCTCAAGCGCGCGCCCGGCGAGGGCGATGTCCCCCGGCTTTGCGCGGAGAACGTTCAGCCAGCCGGCGATGGCGTTCAGCGGGGAGCGGAGCTCGTGGGAGAGCATGGCGAGGAATTCGTCCTTGAGCCGGCTCGCGTCCTCCGCGTCGCGTCTGGCCGCGCGCTCAGCCTCATGCACGCGCGCGAGGTCGATGACGAGGGCCACCCGATCCGCCACGAGTCTGAGGAGTTTGAGATCCTCCTCGGTGAACGTGTGCGGGACCGACGAGCCGACGTGGATGACGCCGATGACCCGATCGCCCACTCTGAGCGGCACACCGACGAGCGACTTGACCCGGTCACGCAGGAACGGGCTCAGGACTTCGACCTCGGCGAGGTCGCGAAAGATCAGGCCGGACTCGCTGAGGGCAATGCGGCCGGCGGCTCCGGATCCCAGCGGGATGCGCACCGCCTCGGCGACCACTTCCCGCAGCCCGTCCGACGAGACCGGGATGAGGTCGGCGCCGTCCTCGCTCAGCAGCAGAATCGTCGCGGTGTCGCTGGCCAGTGCCTCGCGGACCCGGGCCAGCAGCTCACGCATGAGGCCGGCCGCCGAAACCTCGTGGAGCGGCGTCTCCGTGACCAGCTGGACCTGCCGAAGCATTCCGGTCACACGCTCGGCGTCGGCTCGCGCCGCGCGCTCCCGGCCAAGAAGCGCCTCACGCTCGTCGGCCGTCGCCTTCTCCTGTCGCCTGGCTCGGTGCAAGGCCTCGGTGAGCCCGCTCATCAGGACGCCGAACCCGACGAACAGCACGAGGGCGATCAGGTCCCCGACATTGCTCACGGTGAGTGAATGGACGGGGACGAGCCAAAGGTATTTGGCGGTCGCCGCTGACGTCACCGTTGCGAGGAGCCCGGGTCCCAGACCCCCGAACCAGGCCGCGACCATGACGGCGGGATAGAAGGTCAGCAGCGGGAGCTTGGGCCCCCAAACCGGGTCCAAGAGCTCACGCAGGACGACAGCCACCACGACGGTGGCGGTGGCGACCGCGTAACGAAGCCAGACAGGGCGCACGCCGAGAGGAGCGAGGCGGGGAACCGGCATGCCGGCTCAGGAGTAGGACACTACCGGGGTGACGGCGCGCGTGTCGGTCGTGAGCGAGTTGCTGCCGCAGACCTCACAAGCGCCTTCGTGCGTTCCAGAGTGTGGGTCAGCCGGGAGAGGAGCTCGGCAGTCCGGTCCTGCAGCTCCATCTCCTGAAGTTCATCCGCCTGGACGATGCACCGAAGATGGAATATCTCGCTGTCGCAATACAAGACCGCGGTGCCCCGGATGGACTTGGAGCAGGCGACGCAGTAGAGCGCGGGCACCCGGTCGCGTTTCCGCATGGGCCACCGCTTCTGCAAGGTGATGCGTGGCTTCCGCGGCACGGGGTACCGGCTGAGCCACACCGAAAATGGCGCGGCTTCGGCCCGGGCGTGTCCCGAGGCCTTTAGGCTACGCTTAGGGTAGCCCATGGTCAATAGGGAAAACCCTTACACAAAGAGGACCAATGAGGACATTAATCCCGTGCGCAGGGCGCCGGGAGCGGCCGCCAGCGGTTCCAGGCCGTCTCGTACACCACCATCTCGTCCGCCCCCGCCACCACGTTGGAGGCCAGGTGCACGCGCTCGAGGGGCTGGAAGAGATCGGGGCGGGCGGCGAGGTCGGGGAACCAGCGCGGGAAGATCACGAGGTAGTCCGGACAGGCCCGCTCGAGGTAACGCAGCACGCCCTCCGGCCCCCGGCGCCGGTACGGCACGATCTCGGGCGTCACGAGTCCCATGAGATCGATGATCCGGCGGTCGCCGAAGTAGGCGAGGGCGCCCACGTCGTTGACGGCGATCCACGCCGCGGGGGGCGTGTGCTGCGCCACCCAGTGCCCGAGTCGCACCTGCATGGCGTTGATGTTCTGGACGCCCCAGGCGTACTCCCGGCTCGCCGGCGCCAGCGGCAGGAGGAGCCCCAGCGCGAGCACCGCCACGAGGCCGGCGGCAAGCCCGCCCCGCCGCGGGAGCGACGCGAGAAGGGCGCCGAGCCCAGCGACGGCCAGCCCGACCGCGAGGGGAAGGAGGTGGGAGGAGTAGCGACCGGTCTGGAAGGCTGGTCCCCGGTACGGCGCGAGGACGGCCATGGCGACGGGATGGAGGACGAGCGCGTACCCGAGCCATCGAAGCGGGCTCCGCCGGAGCACGGCAAGCCCGATGACGGCGAGCACGGGCAGCGCCACGTGGTCCGCGAGGAGCACCCGACCCCATTCGCGGAGGTACTCGAGGCTGCGGGTCCCCGTGAAGCGCCAGGCCTCGCCGACGCCCACCAACTGCCCGAGGAGGCCGCCCTCCACCTTGGCGATCGCGGTGGCGGGGACCAGCCGCCCGACAGTCGCCACGTTGAAGGCGAGGGCGGGCACCAGGGCGAGGGTGGCCACGGCCGCGCGGGCGAGCGCGGCGCGGAGGCGGCCCGCGCCGGCGACGTGGAGGGCCACGAGCAGGAGCGCCTCGGGCCGGGCGAGCGCCGCCAGCCCGAAGGTCGCGGCGGCGCCGAGCGGCTGCCGCCGCGCCGTCAGGAGCGCGCCAGCGGCCACCAGCGCGGCGGCGAGCGGAACTTCCATGCCCGAGAGCGCGCCCCAGGCCAGGCGTGCCGAGCCGACCACGGCGACCCCGGCGGCGAGGCCGAGCCCGCGGCCGAGACCGAGCGCCAGCACGAGGCGGCGCGTCAGGAGGCCGGTGGCCGCATAGCCGGCGACGCCGAGCCCTTTGGCGGCCGCGAGGGCCGGCACGCCGAGGGCCCGAGCCAGGGCAAGCCCGAGGGTCCAGAGCGGCGCCGTCGACCCTGCCACCGGGTTGCCGGGGTTGATCGCAAAGCCCCGCCCGGTGGCGAGGTTCTCGGCGAAGCGCAGGTGGATCCAGCTGTCGTCGAGTGGAAGCCCGAAGCCGTTCGCGATCCGGACCTCGGCGGCGACGAAGAGCAGGATCACCGAGGCGGCGACGGCCAGGATGACGAGATCGTCGCGGTCCCCCAGACGGGGCGGACGCCCCGGGGTGAGGGCCATCACGCGAGCCAGGGGCGCATCCCCGAAAGGCGGATGGCGGACGCTGACAATACCGCAACCCTCATGCTGTTCCGAGCGCGGGCTTCGCCCGCGAGCTCGGAGGGGGCCGCAGAGGCCCCCTCCGAAGAAGCTACCGGAGGCGGGCGACGGCCGTCAGCGGGGTGAGCCGGTAGCCGGCGTGCTCCACCGGATGGCGACCCACGTCCAGAACGTACAGCCAGCGGCCGTAGGCGAGCGGATACGCGCGCAAGCCGGCCGGCCGCGGCACCATCGGGTTCCAGTAGTCGACGACCCAGACGAGCCGGCGGACGTTCGCCGCCAGGATGATCTCGGAGTCCCCGAGCGCCGCCATGGCGCCGTCGTGCCGCGACGAGATATAGCCCGGCGAGAAGCGGCCAAGCCGGAGGTGGATCACGGTGAACTCGGGCAGGTAGTACATGACGTGGCGGAACCACGGATAGGACCGCGGGTTGCCGAGCTCCGTCACGACGACGGCATTGGCCGGATTGAAGGCGCTCCGGACCGCGTCGACGTAGGCGCGGATCACGCCTTCCTGCTCCCGGAGGCCGCGCGCCGTGGTCGGCCAGAGCCGGAAGCGATACCGGGCGCGCAGCGCCGTGCCCCATCCTTCGGAACCCGGAGCGGCGGCGAACAGACCCGGGACCTCGATCGGCGCGGCGGTGGCGAAGAAGGCCGCGTGGGCGAGCAGGATAGCGGCCAGGACCGCCGCCGCGGTGGCCCACTGGGCGGCTCGGAGCCATGTCGCCGCTACCCGCCACGCCGCTCCCAGGCGCCGGCCGAGCACCACCAGGCCGCGGGCGATCAGGATGTAGAGAGCCGGGAGGACCGTCAGCAGATAGCCGTGCTGGCCGAAGTGAACCGCGGTGTACACCCCGAGGGGCGGGACGATCCAGCCCGCGAAAAACCAGGCGCGAGCGTCCCAGCGGCGCACGCGGCCGAGGCTCAGGACGACCAGGCCCGCCAGGACCGGCAGGAGCAGGCCGAGTCCCAGCACGAGCGCCTCCAGCAGCGCCGTCGCGTTGGCCTGCCAGGCACCCGGCGCCCCGACGATCGTCGTCGCCCGCACCGTCGAGTCGAAGAGCTCCAGCGCGGCCCCCGTGTACCGCCAGAATCCGCCCGTCAGCCACACCATCGGACCGAACCACGCCGCGGTCGTCAACGCGATCACCGCGAGGCCTGAGAGCACCGGCCGCCATCGCCTGAGTCCCGCCCAGGCCATGCCGACCCAGAGCGGCAGCAAGAGAATCAGGACCGACTGGCGGACGCCGCCCGCCAGCCCGAGCGCCACCGCCGACCACGCGGCGAACCGACTCTCTCCGCTCCGCATGCGCCAGGCGAGGGTGGCGATGCCGGTGGCGAGGGCCGCCTCGGTCGTGTAGGAGAGCCCGACCACGCCGTAGAACCAGAAGAGTGGGCTCGCCGCCAGGCCGGCAGCGGCCAGGGACGCCGTCGCGCGGCCGTAGAGCATCCAGGCCAGCCGGTACACGAGAAACACGGTGACGGCGCTGGCCGCCAGGGCCAGCCAGGTCAGGCTCTCGGTGGCGTCGCCCGCCAGCGGCTCGAGGGCCCGCGCCAGCGCGACGTAGAGGATGTACCCCGGAGGGTGGGGCTGGTGCTTGACGATGTCGTAGTCGCGGAGCGCGAGCGCGAACTGGACCGCGTCCCAACTCGGGAGGAGGCGGGCACGGAACGGGACCCGGCTGAGCGCCGTGACGCCGGCCCAGAACAAGGCGAGCGCGAGGTCGGTTCGCGGCATCGGGAGGGGGCGATCAGCCCTCGCAGAGAGCGACGGGGAGGGAACCGGCCGGGTACGGGAGCGCGGCGGGGTCAGACGCCCTTCTTCTCCTCGGTGGCCTTCTCCGCCTTGACGGGCTCGTCTTCAGACTGTCCCTTCTTGAACTCCGAGACGCTCTTCCCGAGGCCCCGCGCCAGCTCGGGGAGCTTCTGCGCCCCGAACAAGAGCAGGACGATGACGAGGATGATCATCAACTCCTGATAGCCCAACCCGAACATGGCTCCCCCTCTGGGCGCATCGCGCCCTCGGCGCGACGGCCTCCGAATGTCCTCCTACCTTACGCTCGCCCCCGCAGGGTGTCAATCGAGCCGGCCGCCGCCCGCGACGGCCGGACGCCGCCATCAGGCCCGGATCGGGCTCGCCACGGCGGGCCGCAGTGCCAGGCAGAGTGGCACCGTCACGAGCACGAGGGCCGCCAGCATCGTGAGCGTGGCCGCGACTCCCGCCGCGTCGCTCACGATCCCGTAGACGGTCGGCGCGAGCGCGGAGGCGCCCACGCTGAGGGTGTAGTAGAGCCCGTAGGCGCGCGAGCGGCGAGCCGGGACCACGAGGTCGGCGACGGTCCCGTAGAGGACCGACGACGTCCCGTTGAGCGCGATGCCGAGGAGGCCGAGGACGCCGAGCGTGACCGGGAGGGGCGCCACCAGGACGACCAGGATGCCGCCCGCCGTGGCGAGCTCCGTGAGCACGACCGTCCGGATCACCCCGAGGCGCTCGGCCAGGAGGCCGCAGACGAACTTCCCGGCTGCGCCCCCCGCGAAGAGGAAGGCGAGCGCGCCGCCCACCATCGGCACCGTGGCGCCCTTGGCGAGCAGGACGAACGGGAGAAAGGTGAGGAAGCCCGTCCGGGTGGCGTTGTCGATCATCCCGACGCCGGCCAGCGCGCCGAACCCCCGCGCATCGCGGATGCCCCACCCGACCCCGTCCCGCGCGGCATCGCCGTCGCGCTGGGGCCGCCCCCCGGCCGAGAGGTGCCTGAGCATCACCAGGAGGCCGCCGGCCGCCACCAGGCCGAGCGCGCCGTAGGCCGCTCCGGCCACGCGCCAGCCGACGGCCGCCGCCGCCACCGCACCGGCGGCGGTCAGGGCCACCTTCCCGAGATCGCCGGAGACGTTGTAGGTCCCCAGGGCGGCGCGGCGAAGCCCGGTCTCGTAGGCCTTCGAGACGAGCGAGGAGGACAGCGGATGCTGGACGCCGGAGCCGAGGCCGGCCAGCAGGAGGATCAGGAGAAGCGCGGAGAATCCGTCCGCCCCGGCGACCGCCACGAAGCCGAGCGCCGTCACCGCCGTGCCCGCCGCCAGCACCCGGCGCTCTCCCCAGCGCTCGGCGAGGAGCCCGGCCGGGATCTGGAACAGCGACATGCCCCCGCTGTAGGCGGTGCGGATCACGCCGATCTGGGCGAAGGTGAGCCGGAACTCGGCGGCCCAGAGGGGAAGCAGGACGTAGAGAAGATCCGAGAACCCGTCGTGGAGGAAGTGCGTGGCGGCGGCCGTGCCCAGCACCGCCCGGGCGCGATTCTTCATGCGGGTGAGCGGGGGAGGTCTCGGAGCACGCGCTTGTCCCCGATCCGCACCGTCACGCGCTGGGCGTCCAGGTACTCGAGCAGCGGGATGGCGTACTTGCGGGAGATCCCGAGGAGGTCCTTCATGTCCTGCGGAGTGATCTCCTTCCGCTCCCGGAGAAACGCGGTGACGCGCGCCTCGGCCTCCGAGAGCGCCTCGGCATGGAAGTAGAGTCCCTCCTTGATCCGGACGAGCCGCCGCTCGTCGAGGAGCACCTGGGCGAGGGCCTGCTCGTCGGCGCGGGTCATGCCGAGCCTGGCGAAGGCCTCCTCCAGACTCGGCGGCGCCACCCCGGCCACCCGGAAGTCGCCCTCGAGTCGGTCGAGCCAGGCCTGCTGGTGGGAGTCGAGCCGCACGTGGTGGCTCGCCAGGCGGACCTTGTCCTTCTCCACGGCGATCGCGCCGGCGGCGACGAACCGCTCGAGGAGGTGGAGGAACACGCGCTCGTCGAGGCCGCCGAGCCGGGTCCGGAGCTCCTCCTTGGACATCCCCGGCTTCAGCGGCTCCCGCGCGTGGAAGGCCCGCAGCGCGGCGAGCGTCTCCTCGCGGAGCCGCTCGGCGGCGTCCACGTGGACGTACCACTCGCGGTCGACCACCAGCGCCCGCCCTCGCGTGGTCAGATCGGCGAGGAGCCGGCGGAGCGCCTCGGGGCCGAAGGGGCTGCGGGCACGCAGGTCGGCGGTGCGCGCGCCGCCGGGGCCCACCCGCATGATCTGTTCCTCGAGCACGGCTTCGGGCGTGCCCCGCTCGAGGACGGCGAGGCGGGCCACCAGGGCGGGACTCCGCCGCGCCTTGGCCGGGGCGACGTCGAGGAGCTCGCCGCCCCCGATCGTGATCATCGGCGAGTAGCTCCGAATCACGTAGCGATCGCGGGGGAGGGCGACGACGGGGGCCTCGAGCCGGAGCTGGATGTAGCCGCGGCCCCCCGGCTCGAGCTCGGCCCGGTCCAGGAGGTGCACGCGCGCCATGACCTCGCTGGTGCCGATGTGGAAGCGTACCCGCTGGCGCGGCTTGAGGGGCGCCGGCGCGTCGCCGAGCAGCTCGCAGGTAGCGTCGAGCATGAAGGTCGGCCGCAGGAGTCCCGGCGCTGACAGGACGTCCCCGCGCTCGAGCGCCGCGCGCTCGACTCCCTGGAGGTTCACCGCGGTGCGCTGCCCGGCCACGGCCGTCGGGACCGCCTGGCCGTGGGTCTGAAGCCCGCGCACCTTGGCCTGGAGCTGGCGCGGGTAGACCTCGACGCGCTCCTCCACCCCGACCTGACCCGCGGCGACAGTGCCTGTCACGACGGTCCCGAATCCGCGGATCGTGAAGACCCGGTCGATCGGGAGCCGGAAGGTGGCGTCGGTGCCCCGGGGCGGCACCGCGCGGGCCAGCCCCCCGAGCGCGTCCCGGAGGACGTCCAGGCCTTGGCCGGTCTTGGCCGACACGGGAACGATCGGCTGGCCCTCGAGGAACGTCCCGCGGAGAAAGGCCCGGGTGTCCTCACGGACGAGCTCGAGCCAGTCGGGCTCCGCCATGTCCGCCTTGGTGAGGACGACGAGGCCGCTCCGGACCCGCAGGAGCTGGCAGATCGCGAGGTGCTCGCGCGTCTGGGGCATCACGCCCTCGTCGGCGGCGATCACGAGCATGACGAGATCGATGCCGCCGACGCCCGCCAGCATGTTCTTGACGAAGCGCTCGTGGCCGGGGACGTCGACGATCCCGAGCGTCAGGCCTTCGCCTCCGTGCTGAAGATCGAGGTGGGCGAAGCCGATGTCGATGGTGATGCCGCGCTCCTTCTCCTCCTTCAGGCGGTCGGGATCGATCCCGGTCAGGGCGCGGACGAGCGTCGACTTGCCGTGATCGATGTGGCCGGCGGTGCCGACGACGACGTGACGCACCGACACTCAGATCAGGGCGAGGCCGCCGGAGTCGAGAGCCACGCCGCGCCGGGCCGAGACCCGAGCAGCCCTAGGACGCAGGCCGGAGCCGGCCCGAGGCGTATGCCGCATACGTTGAGGGCCGGCGAACGGCCGAGGACGACGGGATGCGACGGGTATCGGCACGGCGCCTCAGATCAGGGCGCGCACGGCGGCCACCAGGAACGACACCTCGTCGTCCCTCACCGTGCGGCAGTCCAGGAGGAGGCGGTCGCCGGCGATGCGGCCGATGATGGGGGGCTGCGCCTGCCGGAGCCGGGCGTCGAGAGCCTCGGCCGGGTGGGCCGGGCTGCCCAGGGCGAGCGCGGCCGTCGGGAGCTCCACCACCGGCAGCGCGCCGCCGCCCACCTGCGCGTGGTCCTGCACCACCTGCGCTCCCAGGGCCGCCCGCACCGACGGCGGAAGCCCGCGCAGGCAGCGCTGGGCGCGGCGGTGCACCGCGGCCTCCGGCTCCGTGAGCATTTGGAGCGTGGGGATCTGGCGGAGCGCCCGGGCCGGCTCCTCGTAGGCGCGGAGAGTCGCCTCCAGCGCCGCGAGCGTGAGCTTGTCGATCCGCAGCGCCCGGTTGAGCGGATTCTTCCGGAGGCGCTCGACCAGGGACCGGCGGCCCACCACGATGCCGGCCTGGGGGCCCCCGAGGAGTTTGTCGCCCGAGAACGTGACGAGGTCCGCGCCGGCCGCCACGGTTTCGGGCGCCGTCGGCTCGTGGGGAAGCCCGTAAGGCCGGAGGTCGAGGAAAGAGCCGGATCCCAGGTCTTCCATGACCGGGACACCCCGCGCCCGGCCCAGCTCGGCCAGCTCCCGGGTCGTGACGCTTTCCGTGAAGCCGACCACCCGGTAGTTCGAGGGATGGACCTTCAGGAGAAGGGCGGTGTCCGGGGCGATGGCCGCCGCGTAGTCGCCGATGCGGGTGCGGTTGGTCGTCCCCACCTCGACGAGCCGCGCCCCCGAGCGCGCCATGATATCCGGGATCCGGAAGGCGCCCCCGATCTCGATCAGCTCGCCGCGCGAGACGACGACTTCTCTTCCGCGTGCCAGGGACTCCAGCGCCAGCAGGACGGCGGCCGCGTTGTTGTTCACGACCAGCGAGGCCTCGGCCCCCGTCAGGCGGCACAGGAGCGGATCGACGTGACTGTACCGCGAGCCCCGCTCCTTGGTGCGGACGTCCAGCTCGAGGTTCGAGTAACCGCGGGCGACGGCCACGAGTCGCCCGAGGGCCTCGAGGGAGAGGGGAGCCCGGCCGAGGTTCGTGTGGAGGACGACGCCGGTGGCGTTGATGACCCGGTCGAGCTGCCAGGCCGCCGCCTCGGTGAGGCGTGCCTCGATGCGCGGGCGGAGGGCGCCGGCCTCGACGGGGACCCGGGCCAGCTCTTCCGGCGAGCCCGCCTCCCGCATGGCCCGCCGGCTCTCCTCGAGGACGGCGCGGATCGCCTCGACCACGCGCGGCCGGGGGATCGCGTCGTGTCCGTCGAGGTCCCGGAGGATCTCGTCTACCGACGGCAGGGCCCGGAGCCGCTCACGGCGAAGGCCGGCCAGCTCGCCCTCGAATCGTCCAGCGGGAGGAGGAGTCCCAGCCACTTCCCCTCCTGGACCTCCCCCACCCGGGGGCCTCTCGTGCCTGTCCGTCACGAGCCGAGCGCCTTCGTGATCCGGTCCCGAAGCCCGCCCATCACCGCCAGCACGTCCCGCCGCGTCACGTCTCGCCCGCCCGGGCGATCCTCGCCGCGCGTATAGCGCCGCACGAGATCCTCGGTCAGCCCTTCCCACAGCGTCTCGACGTCGTGCCGGCTCCACCCCTGTTCCCGCGCGAAGCGGACCCAGGCGCCGGCCGTTTCCTCGAGCACCGCGTTCCGCCGCGCGACGAGGGCGGCCACCCGCGAGCGGACGCCTTCCCAGCCGGGGGTCGTCACGCGAAGAAACTCCCGGGTGTACAGCTCTCACGCTCCATCACAGCAACTCCGGGGGCCACCGAGGCCCCCTCCGATGATCTCAACGGGCGTGGTGGTCGATTCCGCGATAGGCATCGATGAAGCGGACGATCCGACGCTCGTCCAGGCCGTCGAGCTTGTCGATCCGCGTCCAGGCGGTCACCGCGATGCACTTGTCGAGCCCCGCGTACGGGGCGAGCACGACGTGATCCGGATATCGCGCGACGATCGCCTTCAGCGGCTCGAGCACCGTGTCCGCGCACTCGGGGCGGTAGTTCACCACCACGCCGCCGTCCTCGAGGTTGTGGACCTGTAGCTCCTTGGGAATCGCGCGCGCGTGGACGCCCCAGGGCGCGATGTATGGCAGATGCGGCCCCGAGGTCGGCGGATCGGAGTTGTAGGGCGTGTGCGGGGTCTCGGGCGTGGGGATGTGGGCGTTGCCGAGGCTGGGGACGAAATCGCCCGGCGACGATCGGAGCGTGCGGGCGTAAAGCCATCCGCCGCCGGCCGCGAGCACCACCCCGATCAAGGCGACCGCGGCCCACAGGAGCCGCCGGCGCTGCCGCCGGCTCAGACCTCCCGGCAGGCCCTTGTCCGGCCGGCCGGGCTTCGCCGCGCGGCCGGGAGCCTTCCCGCCGCCCCTCGCCTGCACCTTGCTCATCCGTTCCTCCCGGCCAGTGGCGGAAGCGCGTGGGAGTCGAACCCACCTCGAGCTTGTCTAGAGCCCGACACCGGATTTGAAGTCCGGGAGGCCCACCGGGATCCTATGCGCTTCCTCGTGAAGGAAAACAGCATGTTGGAGTGTACCACCGCGCTTCAGCTCGCGCAAAAAAGGGGGATCGAGCGCGTGTCCGGCCGGGAGCCAGCGCCTATTTCGGCCAGCGCGGCGCGGTGAGCTCGACCCGCCAGGTCGGTCCCCCGAGCGACAGGGGGCCGTCGAACCTGACGAAGGCCGGGACGGGCCCGGTCGCGATCGAGTAGACGAGCTCGGGCGGCTCCTTGCCGACGAGGGAGGCGAGAACGCCCGCCAGCCCGCCGATCTCGAACCGGACGCGATACCGGATCGCCTTCCGCGTCGTCTCACCCAGGACGAACGCGTCCTCGCCGGCCGGCGCGAGCTCCATCTTGACCAGCCGCGGCTTCGGCGTGAACGCGACGAAGTGCCCGGTCGCCGTCGCGGCCGGCGCGAGGTTCTTCGCGAGGATCAGCGGCATCCCGTTGTACACGTCGGGCGGGAGGTCGAGCGGCCCCTCGTGGACGTCCTCGCTCCCATCCGGGCGCTCGCGGAAGCGCACCGTGTAGCGGCCGGTCGGCCGGTCGATGGACGCATCGATCGCGTGACGAAATGCCGAGCCGCGCTGGACGAGGTGATAGCGCACGACGCTGAACACTCGCCGCTGGGAGAAGAGAACCACCTCGTCGTGCAGCGAGCCGTCCTTGAAACGGAAGACGATGCGCGCTTCGATGCGGTCGCCGCGCGGGACCTGGAGCAGCTCACCGTCGGCCAGGAGGTCGCCCGCGGCCGAGCGCAGGACGAGGAAGCCGCGGACAGAGCCCTCGGGGAATCGGACGGCGACCGGGGCGGCGTCGGCGGCGCCCCATGCGCACGCGACCAGGCCGAGGAGGACCGCGGGCCAGGCCAGGCGCTGGCGGGGACTCACGGCCGGGAAGGCGGCACGGCCCGTACCGTTCGGGAGGCGAGTGGCCGGTCGCTCAGCGACGAGGGCGCGCCCGGCGTCCCGGCGGCGGTCACCCCTGTCAGTCCGATCCACAGCCCGCCGAGCGCCGCGAGATTCCGGCGCCAGCGCGCGTGTCGCATGAGGTCCTCCCCGTGGTTCGAGCGTGAGCGATCGGTGGGGACGTTAGCCGGAGCCGCGCGGCCTGTCAAGGGATCCGGCGCCCTCCCTCAGCCGAGCCTGAACGCCCGGGGCAGCCAGAGCGAGAGCTCCGGCCAGAGCGTGACGATCACGAGGGCCAGGACCATGGCGCCGACGAACGGCCACACCGCCCGGGAGAGCGTGTCGAAGGAGACGCCGCCGACGTTGGCCGCCACGTAGAGGTTCACCGCCACCGGCGGGGTGATCTGCCCGATGGCGATATTGACGGTCAGCACGATGCCGAACCAGACCGGGTCCCAGCCGAAGCGGGCCAGCAGCGGCATGAAGATCGGCGTGAAGATGTAGAAGATCGAGATGCCGTCCAGGAGGTAGCCGGCCAGGACGACGATCAGGTTGATCAGCCAGATCACGACCCGGGGGTCCTGCGACACCGCCAGGATGGCGGCGGTGATCCGGTCGAGGATGCCAAGCGTCGCGCCCGCCCACGCGTAGAGCCCGGCGAAGCCGACGATGAGCATGACGACGGCAGAGGAGACCGTGGCGTCCATGATGATCGCCCACAGGCCGGCCCACGTCAGGGTCCGGTAGATCACGGCCCCCACGAAGAGGCCATAGAACACTGCCACGATCGCCGCCTCCGTCGGCGTGAACACCCCGCCGTAGATGCCGCCCAGGATCACGCCCGGCGCCAGCAGGCCCCAGATCGATTCCCGCGCCGCCCGTCCGATCTCGGCCGGCGAGCCCCACCGCTCCCCCCGCCAGCCGTGGCGGCGCGAGTAGACGTAGGCGGGGATGGCCAGGCAGGCCCCGACCACCAGCCCGGGCAGCACGCCGGCGGCGAACAGCGCCGGGATCGACGTGTTGGTGATCACGCCGTAGACGATGAACGCGATGGAGGGCGGGATGACGATGGCGATCGACCCGCCGGCGGCGACGAGCGCCGAGGCGAAGGGCCGGGGGTACCCGCGGGCCACCATGGCCGGGATGAGGACGGTGCCGAGGGCCGCCGTGTCGGCGGGGCCCGACCCCGAGATCCCGGCGAAGAACACGCAGCAGACCACGGCCACCAGGGCCAGCCCGCCGGCCACC
>DASYQW010000300.1 GCA_036005065.1 Candidatus Methylomirabilota bacterium
CCCGCCACAGTTTCACGCGCTATATCTCCTGCGCTCGATTGCATCGCCCTCCTTTCGCGATCTCGCGAGGCCAACGCCGCACCGATGGCTATTGCACCGGCGGGTGGGATGCCCGATATGACGCAGTGCGGTGGGCAGCAAGAGCGACAAGGGGTCACGGCGCGCGCCGTAACCCCCCGTCCGGATGGAGCGGGCGACCGGAATCGAACCGGCGACGTCCAGCTTGGGAAGCTGGCATTCTACCGCTGAATTACGCCCGCGTCCCGGACCCGATTCTAGTGGGGGCCGGGAGCCCCTGTCAACCGCGCGGTGATCCCTCCTGGCGCGCGAGCCAGTCGAGCGCCTCCTCGCGCGTCCGGACGAGTCCCAGGGCCTGAGCCTCGCGGACGCGGGCCAGGAGCCGCCCGACCTCGGGGCCGGCGGCCAGGCCGAAGGCCGCCATCACGTCTCCGCCCCGCACCAGCGGGGGCTCGGCGGCCTCTTCGGCGGCTTCGACCTGCCCGGTGAGGAGCGAGTCCAGCAGCGCCCGGGTGGCGCCCCGGTACACGGCGGCCGGCGGGCGGTCATCGGTCGCGGCCGCGTCGGCGATGGTGAGGCAGACGAGATCGGAAACCTCGTCGCCGAGGTCGCGGAAGAAGCGGTACCGCGCGCGCCGGCTGATCTCGGCGAGCATCCCGAGGTGCATCGGGCGGAGGTGCTGGCGCACCAGGCGCTCGAGCACGCGGGCGGCCGGCCCCGGCCAGCGCCACCGGGCCGCAATCGCCGCCGCGCGCTCCGCTCCCAGCCGGTCATGTCCGCTGAAGCGGACGCGGCCGTCGGGGTCGACGCTCCGCGTCTCGGGCTTGGCCACGTCGTGCAGCAGCACGGCGAGCTTCAGCACTTCCCGGCGCGTGAGCCCGCTTCCCAGGGACTCGCCGAAATGCGCCGCGACGCGGGAGTGGTGCGGGACGAGCAGGGCGAGGTCCGCCAGCAACGCCTCGAGGGCGCCGAGGGCGCGCACCGAGTGCTCCCACACGGTGAAGCGGTGCGGCGCCGACTGGGTCGTGGCGCGCATGGGGACCGCCTCGGGAAGCAAGGTGAAGAGGACCGACCACGCCTCGGCGTCCCGGAGCACCGCCGTGGTATCCGGGAGTCGCAGCCAGCGCGTCACCTCGTCCCGGACGCGCTCGGCGGCGACGGCCGCCAGTCCCGCCACCGCCGCCCGGGCCAGGCGCTCGGTCTCCGGCTCCACCGCGAAGCCGAGGGCATGGGCCAGCCGGAGCAGCCGCAGGACACGCACCGGGTCGTCGGCGAACGCGGTGGGCCCGCACGCCCGCAGCCGCCGCGCCGCGAGATCGCCGAGCCCGCCGGTCGGGTCGATCACGGGCGCGCGGCCGCCCAGGAGCGCGTCGAGCGGCACGGCCAGCGCATCGACGGTAACGTCGCGGCCGGTGAGGTCGGCCTCGAGCGACGGCCCGCGAAAGTCGGCGAGGTCGATCAGCGCGGGGGTCGGAGTGCGCACGACGACCCGCGCCATCCCATGAGGCTCGCCGAGCGGGACGAAGGCCGCCCCGAGCCGATCCGCGAGTCGCCGCGCGGCGGCGAGGCTCCCGGCCGGCAGCGCGATGTCCAGGTCCTCGACCGGCGCGGGCGCGCCGCGCAAGGCGTCCCGCACCGCGCCGCCGACCAGCCAGGCCGGGCCCTCGACGACCTCGGCCACGACGGCGAGCAGCCCGCGGGCCAGCCCGAGGGCTTCGAGGGCGAGGATCGCGGGCTGGCCGCCCATCGCCCGTTCATCGCGCATCGGTGTGCATCCCCATCCCGAGATTGACGATCATTCGGGCGGCTTGCTACGGTGGGGGCCGTGTCCGAGAAGAAGGCGCCGCGACCCAGCGCGCTGGCCGGTTACGCGCTCGTCGCCGCCGCCGCGACCTCCTGGGGCGCCCAGAGCATCGTGGCGAAGGTGCTTCTGACGTCCGGTCTTCCCCCCAGCTGGCTGATCAGCACGCGCACCGCCCTCGCCTCTGTCATCGTGGCGGGCACGCTGGCCGCCGTCAAGCCGGGCCTCCTGCGGGTGAGCGCACGAGATCTGTGTGAGCTGGGGCTGCTCGGCATCGTGATGGCGCTGTCGCAGTACACCTACTACTTCGCGCTGACCCGGATTCCGGTGGCGACCACCCTGCTCGTCATCTACACCTCCCCGCTCCTCGTGCTGGCGGCCTCGGTCTTGATCCACGGCGAGCCTCTCGAGCGCCGCGACCTGATCGCCGCCGCGGCCACGCTGGTCGGCGCCGCCTTCGTCGTGCGCGCGTACGAGCCCGAGGTGCTCCGCCTGAACGCGCTGGGCCTGACGGCCAGCGTGTTCTGCGCAGCCGCGTTCGCCTTCTACAGCCTGTGGGGAAAGCGGGCGGCGCCGGCCGCATCTCCGTGGACGCGGGTGACGTACTCGCTGGGGACGGCGGCCGCCTTCTGGCTCCCCCTGGCCCCGCCGTGGACGCTGCTGCAGTCGGCGCACCCCCCGGCCATCTGGCTCGGCCTCGCCGTCGTCGTGGTGTTCGGCACGCTCCTGCCGTTCGGGCTCTTCCTGTCCGGTCTGGCGCGCATCAGCGCCGCCCACGCCAGCCTCACGGCCACCCTGGAGCCGATCGTGGCCGCCGTCGTCGCCTACTTCGT
Organism: Candidatus Methylomirabilota bacterium; assembly: GCA_036005065.1. NCBI lineage: Bacteria > Methylomirabilota (SeqCode) > Candidatus Methylomirabilota bacterium. The sequence goes on from DASYQW010000300.1 coordinate 2,653, forward strand.
CCTGGGCGAGCGCCTGGAACCGCTCCAGCTCGTGGGCGGCGCTCTGGTGCTGGGCGGGATCGCCCTCCTCCACATCCGCTAGTCGATCGGAGGGGGCCTCAACGGCCCCTCCGAAACCTTCCCCAGGAAAAGTTGCGCGGGCGAAGCCCGCGCTCGGAGCGCTGCTCGACGCATGGCCTGCTCGGGGCGAGCTGCCGGGATACTCCGACACACTCCGAGAGGATTTCAGGAGGGAGGCTCCACGGCCCCCGGCGAAATCCTAGAGGCGGAAGACGGCCCGGGCGTTCTCGTAGAAGATCCGCTGGTAGACGGCGAGCGGCAGGTCGCGCCCCCACAGGTGGCGCCGCTCCTCCTCGTACGGGTATGGCAGGTTGGGGAAATCGCTACCGAACAGGATGCGCTCGGCGTACCGGACGAGGTCGGTGTCGCGCACCGTCTCCGGGTCGATCCGCGTGAACGGGAACGAGGCCGGCGTCATCGCCATGGTGGTGTCGAGGTAAAGGCTCGGGAAGCGATCGAGCAGCCGGAGGCAGGCCCGGGTCTCGAAGGCGCCCATGTGACAGACGACGGCCCGCAGTCCCGGGAGGCGCTCGAGCACCCGGGTGAACCGGGCGATGCCCGTGAACTCGTTGGTGTGCGGCCCGGTCCCGACGTGGATCACGAGCGCGCGGTCGAGCTCGACCAATCGCTCGTAGACCGGGAGCATCCGCGGATCGTCCGGGTAGAAGCGCTGCACCTGGATGTGGACCTTGATCCCGGCGAAGCCGAAGGCCCCGCAGGCCTCCTCGACGATCGCCACGGGCTCCTCGTCCGCCGCGTGGACGGTGCCGAGGGGGATCCCGTCGGGCAGGGTCCGGGCGGTATCCCGGAGCCAGCGGTTCAACTCGCGGGCCATGCCCGATCGGTGGGCATACGAGAAGAAAACGAAGCGCTCGACACCGGCGGCCCGGAGGTCCGCGGCCACGGCGGCGGGCTCGGTCGGGCCTCGCAGGTTCCAGTCGGTGTGCTCGTCGAACCAGCGGCGGATCGCCGCGGCGAGCCGCGCCGGGTGGAGGTGGGTGTGGGCGTCGATGTAACGAAACGCGGGGGGGGCCTCCACTACGAGCCCGCACCCAGGCGCTCGAGCAGCGCGCGATGGACCACGAGGTCAACCGGCAGGCCGGGCACCGCAACGTCCGTCCGGGCGGCGCCGGCCCGCACCAGGGCGCCCAGGGCGTCGGCCACCTCGGAACGTCCGAGCCCGAACAGGCGGGCCAGCTGCCGCACCGTGGTCCACCCGACGGCCCCCAGGTAGCGTGCGACGAGGTGGTGGACGGCCGCCCGGCGGCTGAGCCGGCGCCCCGCCCGCACCTTTTCGGGCAGCCAGGCTTCGAGGAGGTCCCAGCGGTAGGAGAACGTCGGATCGTAGCGCTCCTCGACCTTGGCCACGAACAGTCCTTGCTGAAGCTCGGCCACGGCGCGCTCGAATTCGCGGGTCCGCCCCGGGTCGAGCATGAAGCACTCGGCGCGCCATTCGCGCGTATAGAGCGGGTGCCGGCGGATCAGGACATCCATCAGCCGCTTGGCGGCGAGGGAGAGGCGTCCAGCCTCGTACTCGAGCCGGTAATCGCGCGCGCGCTGGCGGCCCCGGACGAGCGCATAGAACGCCGGGAACAGATCGAGCGCCACCAGGACGGGGCGGCCCTTGAGCAGCTTGCCGTAGTAGACCGCCCGGCGGGCGGGCAGCGTGTCCTTGAGCTCCCAGGTCAGCCCGATGCCCGCATCGTGGTGAGAGCGGCGGGGCCAGCGGGGATCGCGCCGGCCCGCCACCGCCTCCCACAGACAGCCGAGCCCTTCCGGGAAGCGGTAGAAGGTGGAACAGATGCCGACCGCCTCGACGAAGGCGAGCGCCTCCCGTGCGCTGCGGACCCGCCGCCCGGGGAGCCGGCGGAAGGCCTCGTCACGGTAGCGCTCGAGCCGCTCGCGGGTGAGGTTCGGGAGGAGGCCGTCGAGGCTCCCTCCGGGCAAGCTCAGCTGGGAGCGGGAGCCCAACGGCCGGTCACTCGAAGGTGAGGCCCCGCTCGTCGATCCGGTACTCGACGATCTCGTCGGTCATCGCACTGCCCCGGTGCTTGGCGACGCCCACGAACCGCCCCACCCGGGTGCCCACCTTCTCGCGGCCCATCAGCAGCACCGTGTTGGCGACAGCCCCGGGGTCCCCCGCCAGCATCTTCCGCGCCACCAGGTCCTCGAGCCGCGTTTCCTCGGTCGTGAACAGGAGCAGCGTCGTGATCGCCCCGTGGTCGTACCGATGGGCGTCGATGAATGCCCGGTGCCGCCAGACCGGGAGGCAGATCTCCATGCCGAGCGTCTCGGCATCGCGGTGGATCACCTTCCGGTAGAGCTCGTCGACCAGGTAGAGCTGGATCGCGTCGTCCGGCTGGCAAGGCTCGATCCCGTCGATGGCCACCCGGTGAGCCCCGTGGGCAAAGTGGAAGTAGAAGAACGGCCGGGCCGTGTAGAGCGCGCGGGCGTAGGCCGCCTTCCAGCCCCAGTCGAACTCACGGCCCTCGGGCGTGGCCAGCTCGTAGTCGCTCCGCCGGCCGACCCACGAGAAGACGTCGAGGTAGTGGGCCTCGAGCTCGTCGGGCGGGGGGTAGGGATCGGCCATGGGCATGACGGTATGTGTCCAGCGCGTGAGGGGCCAGCCGTGGAGGCGCGCCGCATAGGGGACGTGCTGCTGGGAGTCGCCGCGGGCGTTCATGTCGACGACCAGGCCGCGGCGCCCGTCCGCCTGGCGCCCCTGCGCCGCGAAGGCGAGGCCCAGGTGGGTCTTGCCGATCCCGGTGGCCCCGTAGACGACGGTGAGCGTCCCGGGCAGGAGGCCGCCGTCGAGCATGGCGTCCAGGCGCGCGAGTCCGGTGGAGACGCGGTCGCCAGTGGTCACGAGGAGCAAGGATACGGGGTCGGCCGGCCGCCGTCAATTCGCCGTATCGCGCCATCGGTCCTCACCAGGCGGCTCGCCCCTTCGCCTCGAACTGCCGCGCGTAGCGCGCCCGCAGCCCGGCGAGCGTGTCGGCGTCTTCCGGCCTCTTGTCGTCGCGAATGCGCGTGATGCGGGCGAAGCGGAGCGCGAGTCCCGAGACGTACTGCGGGCTCCCCTGGATCTCGTTGTAGGCGACCTCCACCACCACCTCCGGCCGCACCCGGACGGTGTACCCGTCGTCGGCCACAGCTCGGGCCCGCAGCCGCTCCGTCATCTCGGCGAATTCCCGGTCGGTGAGGCCCTTGAAGGTCTTGCCGACCTCGGCAAACCCGCCCGCCTCGTCGCGCACCGCGAGATGGTAGTTCGAGAGCCATCCCCGCCGGCGACCCGAACCGCGGTCGGCGGCGACGATGACGCAGTCGAGGCGATCGGCCAGCTTCACCTTGAACCAGCGGCTGCCGCGGACACCGGGCGTGTACGGGCTGTCGAGCGCCTTGGCCATGAGCCCCTCGTGCCCGGCCGCCACCGCCTCGCGCAGGAAGAGCTCGGCGGCCTCGTGGTCGTCCGTGAGACGGCGCTCGGCCAGATGGCGGCCGCCCGTGGTCTCGGCGAGCGCCGCCCAGCGCTCGGCGTAGGGCCGATCGACCAGCGTCACCCCCTCCAGGGAAAGACAGTCGAAGAGGTAGAGGCGCACGGGGATCTGGCGGGCGAGGGCGTCGACCTCGTGCACGCGGCGGAAGCGACGCATGAGGTCCTGGAACGGCAGGGGGCGGCCGTCGGCGGCGACCGCCACCACCTCGCCCTCCAGGATGAGCCGATCCGCCAGGAGCTCGCGGCGCCCGATCGCCGCCACTTCGGGCAGGCTCGCGGTGACCTCGGTGAGACGCCGGCTCCAGATCCGCACCGCATCGCCCTGCCGGTGGAGCTGGATGCGCGCGCCGTCGTACTTCACCTCGACGGCCGTGCGGCCGCCATGGGCGGCCAGGACCTCGGCCAGGTCCTCGGCCGGCTCGGCCAGCATGGGGAGCAGGGGCACGAATAGCCGGACGGACACCGCCTGGAGACCCGCGACGCCCTCGAGGAGCGCGATGCGCGCCACCTCTGAGGGGTCGGAGACGAGCAGGCTGGCCCGCCGCACCAGGGCGAGTGGGACCGACGCGGCCACCGCCAGGGCCTCCTGGATCAGCCCGTCGTGGACCCCCGTTCGCATCTCCCCCGCAAGGATCGCCAGCAGCACGGATCGCTCCTCGAGCCCGGCGGCGGCGACGAGGTCCCGCAGCAGACCAGCCTTGGCCGCTCGGGACCCGGCACCCGCCGCGTCGGCGATGGCGGAGAACGCCCGGGCCACCTCGAGCAGCGTCAGCGAGTGCGGGCCGGCGGGCGGGGGTGCGTCCGGGAGGCGGCCAAGGGTCGCCCAGCTCAGATTCAGCACGCGGGGGTCCGCGGCCGGTAGCGGCCGACCGGCCAGGAACGCCACCGCCCAGGCAATCTCCCCGGGGGTGAGCGCGCGGAGGAACTCCGCGACGAGCGCGACCTTCTCGAGCCGGCGGGGAGTGGCGGCCAGACGCCGGTGGAGACGCGTGAGATCCCCCAGGGTCACACGTCCATTCTAGCGAAGCTCGTCCCCGGCGGCCTCCGCGCCCGAGACCCGTCGAGTCCTCTGGCAGGGGCCTCGAAGGAAGGCGAGGATCCCGGCATGGGCGATCCCTCCGTCTCCAGTTCTCCGGGAAGGTGGTCCCGTCACCCTCGATGAGCCCGGCGTATCTTTCCGCTGACTCCGTTGCCGGCGACTGGGATCACGCTCGAGCGTACCCACTCGTCCCTGGCGACCGAGCCGGGCCGCTTCGTGATCCTCGGTGGCGCGAGGCGGCTGTTGTCGAACCCGGCCGGATGGAGTATCGTCATGAGCTATCCCGGGGGCAAGGAGATTGTCATGAAGATACTACTCAGTCTCGCTTTCCTTTGCATCGTTCTCCTATTCTTCAGCATTGTGGAGAGCTATGCCCAGAATACCTTCTACATCTCACCTACTGGATCAGACTCAAATCCAGGAACAAACGCTTTACCTTGGAAACGGTGGGCTTTTGCTTTAGGACGATTAGCTCCTGGGGACACATTGATAGCTAAGGATGGGACCTATACCCGATCAACCACGGGAATTCCGAGCATTATCTGCGGCTCGAATGCTCAACACGGAACCGCAACAGAGCCGATAACGATCAAGGCCCAGAACGAGAGGCGGCCGATGCTGAAGGCCGGAGGAACAAGCGGCCCAACCGGGCTGACCTGGACCGCTTTCACAATGCAGAACTGTTCGTGGTGGAATATCAGAGGGTTGAGATTTGAAGGTTCCGACGCCGACAACAGCCAGAGCCAGTATAATAACTTTGGAGGGTTGCTGCATATTTATCAGAGTTCCAACATCAAGCTATTCAGGCTCTTCTCGAGAAGAAATAACAGGTATGCGAACCATCATTTGATCCTACTGCAGAGCTCTTCCAATATTCTATTGGAAGAGTCAGAAGTATATGATTTCTGCCGACACGGGATCTCGGTGGCCGGTGGAATCAAGATCACTCTCAGAAGAAATTATGCCAATGCACACTTCTATCCCACAATCCCTGGGCAATGGCCACCCGATGATCCCCCGCCAGGTCCTGACTGTACTGCGAATGGGCATAGTATTGCCATGGTGCTCTATCCGGCTAAGCAATCAGGGATGGAAAACAATATTACGGAGCACAACGGTTATGGTTTCCTTTCCATAGAGCCAGGAGATGTGCCGGGAGCTGGCTCCAGCAACAGGTTTTTAGGGAATATGGGAATCGACAACCACCGAGATGTCACAATTGACAACAGGAGCGCGGCCCAAGCGAACATTGTCTTTGAGAACCATGTGTCGGTCAATTCGAGAACGGTTGGTCTCTGGAACAATAATAACGGTGTCAAGGGACTTGTGTGTAAGAACTGCTCTTTTATTGACGGAAGCCCTATCGGTGGCAGTCCTCGAGCCTCGGTGTTGCAAGACCTTGGTCACGTTTCTGATGATACTGTGCTTTATCGGAATGTCCTGGTAATCAACTATCCTATGGAGGGTTTCTCTATTCCTGGAACTTGGTCTAGTTGTAGGATCGAGTATACGACTTCATACCACAACAACCCAAACTTCCCACCGCATTCAAGTTGCACTTTCGCTAATATTTCAGCAGCAAATCCAAACTTCGGCGAACCGGCAGGAGACCGGGTGGGAATTGGCTATGGACACTGCATGGTGTACATCCCTTCAGGCAACGCTGCCTTGAAAGGAACAGGTAAAGGAGGGGCGGATAGAGGAGCGAACGTCATTTACAGATATCAGAATGGGGTTCTGACAGGAACTAAGCTGTGGCGTCCATTTAGCGGGGCATTTCCGTGCGGTGTGGATGTGCTTGGTTCGGGGCATCGATGTCGGAATGTGCATCAGAGGTTGAATGTGGGAGTGAACGGGTGCCCAGTGCCGTAGAACGAGAACGAGGCGGTCACCAAGTTCTGCGAGGGAGTGCGCCACGCCCTCGCGCGGACCTGTGTAAACTGCGGCCGTCAGCTCGCCCCAGCGGCCAAGTTCTGCCGTGAGTGCGCCCACCCGACCTGATTGGCGCCGGGTGCAGGCACCGCCCCGCGCTGCACCTCCCCGAGACTCACATCCCGACGCACCTTGCCGAGCGCATCATCGTTACGTCGAAGCGCGCGGTGGAGGGCGAGCACAGTTCCCCGGAAGCTGTCCGAGTGACCGCGCGCAGTGGGATGGCCGACCGCCAACGGTTGGCGTTCCGCCCGCGCAACCGCGTCCTGGGGGGTGGGTCGGGGAGTGGGTCCCTCGAGGTCCCCCTCCCCATGACTCCTAGGCGGCCTGAGTCGCGACGCCCTCGATCCGCTCGTGGTCCCGGACCCGCCCTTCCTGCTCCTGCTCCCAAGCCCGGCCCTTACACTCGAGCGCGTAGTCCTCGATCCTCTCGTGCAGCTGGGCGGCCCGGTCCACCCGGTTCCAGAGGACGGCCCGATAGAACTTCACGCCGAGAATCCCGAGGGCCCGGTCCATCTTGACGCCGTATCGAAGCCGGGCTTCGCCCACCGCGCACGTCGTCCACCGCGACGCCAGCTCGCGGTCCTCACCCGTGAACCGCGGGCACGAAAGCATGCCCAAGAGCTTGCGCTGGCGGGCCTCGTCGATCCGCTGCTCCCATCGCTTCATGGCTCTTTCGTCCCTTCCATTCTTCACAGGCTAATCCCGCCGGTGGGTATGGCCTTCTCGTCGGGGCTCTGCTCCGCGTCCTCGTCCTCGGCGGGCTCGGAGTCACTCGCGAGAATCTGGACCGACACCATGTCGGTGAACACCAGGGCCTGCCGAACGCGCACCCAGGGAAGGCCCATGGCCATCGCCCCTCGCACGGCCGTCCTCAGGGCCTGCGTGACCGCCTCCTCGATCGAGGTCTTCGAATGGTCGTCGAGAGGGGCCGTGGTCTCGATGGCAGCGACCCGCGCGATGGCCGGGGAGGCCACCACGAAGATCAGCCCGAGGACGACTGCAAACCGAATCAGCGAGGACATGACCGCCTCCATGGCGTGTTTATGTAGCACCACCGCGTCGCAAATGCACGTGCCGTGCCGGAGACGGGCAGATGCGGGGGAGACCGGGCCGATCGGCCCGGCCGGCGGAAGACCACCGGCCGGGCGATGCGCGAACGGGCGTCAGGCGACGCGCGCGACTCGGGACGGGATGACCGAGAGTTTGTCCTCGATGCGGACGTCGGGACGGATCCTCATCGCCTCGTGCTCGGCGAGGCGCAGGATGGCATCCCGGATCTCCGGCGTGGGAACCTCACCAGAGATCTCGAGCGTAGCCGGCGAGCCGCGCCACGTCGGCACATGCGCCGTCGGAGTGACGGGAAGGCCGAACAAGGCCTGCTCGCGCAAGAGCGCGTCGGAGACTTGGGCCTGCAGGTGCACGGCCTCCGCTTGCCGCTTGCGCCGGAGGTCGAGGAGCTTGCCGGCGCCGCCGACGAGCACGAGGAGTCCCACGACCATGCCGATGGTGAGCCATGCACCGGCGCCCTCGCCGGCTGGTGTCACCGGTGACATCGTCGGCGGGGTGACAGGCGGCGGTGCCGTGCCGGGCTGGGTCTGGGCCAGGGCCAGACCGGCTAACAGACCGACCACCAGGGTCGTCGTCAACAGTCCGAGGGCCACGACGGGTCTCGAGGCTGGTCGCATAGTAACCACCTCCAGACCCAGATTCCGAGCAAGCCCGATACCACCAGCGCGTCTCGGCGACAGGGGTGTCTCGTTACGCGACGCCTCGGATGTCCGCACCCTGGCGCGCCAGCTCGCGCTGGATATCCGCCACCGGCATCTCGCGCGGGGCCTTTCCAGCCGCCGCCGCCAGCGCCGCGCAGACCCCCGCGGCCTGGCCGGTGGCCATCGCGGTCGGCATGACGCGATACGAAGAATGGGCTTCGTGGGTGCCCGAGATGCAGCGGCCGGCCACGACGAGATGCTCGACGCGCTGGGGCAACAGGCAGCGAAGGGGGATGTCGTAGGCCTCGCCGGGCGGGACCCGCTTGAGGATCGTCCCGCTGCCCTCGGGGTTGTGGATGTCGATGGGATACGTGCCGCGGGCGATGACGTCGGCGAACCGCCGTGCTCCGAGGATGTCGTCCGCCGTCATCCGGTACTCGCCAACGACGCGCCGGGTCTCCCGTACGCCGATCTGCACGCCGCTCTGAGCCAGGTAGGACTGCTCGAAGCCCGGAACGTAGCGCCGGAGAAAGGCGACGATCTGCCGCATCTGGCGGCGGCTCTCCCACTCGGCCCGTGTGAGATCGAACACGTTGGTGCCCAGCACGTTGGTCACCCGCGTACTGTTCACGCTGACCTCGCGCTCGTGCGGCGTGCCGAAGAAGAGGATGTCCTCCCGTGGCAGCTCGAGCACGCCGGCCCGCGTGGCCTCCCGGATGAGGTCGTAGAGCCCGTGCACCCCCCGCCACTGGGTGGGATGGGCCTTTACGTAGGCGGAGAATGCCCGGCGCTCGAACTCCACCATCCGAAACATGAGGGTCATCGGCTGCACCCGCTCGTCGAAATCCCGCCCGAGCTCGTACGGCGCACCGGCCAGCGCCGCGACATCACCGTCCCCCGTGCCATCGACGACCACTCGCGCCCGGACCGCCAGTGGACCCGACTTGGTGGCGAAGACGACGCCCTCGAGCCGCGGTGTCCCCAGGACGTCGCTGGCGAAGGCGTGGAACAGATAGGTGACCCCGGCCTCGTCGAGCAGGTCGAGGGCGACGAGCTTGAACACCTCGGGATCGAAGGGCACCGTGAAGCCGGTCTCGAGCGAGGGGCGCAGGGCGCCGCCGGCAGCGACCAGCCGCTCGACCAGCGTTCGGACGGCACCGGCGATGACCGGCTCGCCCGGTCCGTGATCGGTGGGGAGCAGGGCATCGACGGGCGCGGGGGCGGGCGCGGCGCGCCGGGTGTGGAAGGACATGAGCGGCATCACGAGCGCGGCCGTCGCGTTCCCACCCAGGAAGCCATACCGCTCGGCGAGCACCACCCGGGCGCCGGCTTGGGCGGCCCCCAGCGCGGCGCCGAGCCCCGCCGGGCCGCCGCCGACCACCAGCACGTCGGCGTCGGCCGCTAGCGTGGCGGCGCGCGCCGGCAGCGTGATCTGGCGAGAATCCCGCGGAGGCGGGAGCGGCGGCATGGGTGAGTCCCCTCGGGGTTCACCCCATTGCCGGCTGGGCGGCTTCGCTCGGCGCCGACTTCCCGTCGAGGAGCCGCGCGGTCAGACCCGCCGTCTCTCGCGCGCGCCCCTGGAGGGCCGGCATGCGCCGCTCGAGCGTCTCCCGGAGCTCGCGCCTGAGGTCCCAGCACCGGTCGATCGAGGCCAGGAGGGGTCCCGCGTGTTGCTCCTGGAGCGTGCGCGCGGGCAGCCCGAGATCCTCCAGGAACCCGGCGACCTTGGCGGCGTAGGGGAGCGGGATGAAGGGCACCCGGGCGATTGCGGCGAAGATCAGGAAGTGGAGTCGCATGCCGATGACCATGTCTAGGTGCTCCATCAGCCCGAGGATCTGCCCGGGCCGATACTCGCCCTTCAGCACGAAGGCTCGCTCGGCCTCGGCCATCCGCCCGATCACGGCGTGCGACTCCCGAATGTCGCCGCGCTCCATCGGCACGAAGACGATGTCGGCATCGAGCCGGTCGGCGACGAAGTCGGCCGCGTTGGCGAGCAGCGTGTGGTAGCCCACTTCCCCGAGATCCGGCGCCGCCGGCCCCACCTCGCGCACCGACACCCCCACCAGGTGCCGCGTCATCGGGACGCCCTCCTTTTTCAGCATCTCGACGCTGAAGGGCTCCGGAGCGAGTAACAGCGCTGGATCGGCGGTCACCGCGATCTCGCGCGTCACACCGATCTCCTCGAGGAGCCGTTTGGCGCGCATCTCGCGGACCGTCAAGAGATCCATCTGGTTCAGCGCGCTCGACACGGCCTGGCGGCCCTCGGGGCTCTCCAGGGGGCCGGCGCCGATGGCGTAGGTCACGGTGGGCACACCGAGATCACGGGCGATCTGGACCTCTCGGAGATAGGTATGAGCCTCCCGGTCGTAGAGGAGACCCCCACCGCCGAGCACGAAGAGGTCGAGCCCCCGGATCTCGGGGATGATCTCGTCGCGGCTCACCTCGCGGACGGCGACGACCCGCTCCACGGCGTGGTGCGTCTCCGTGTGCTGGGCATTCCGCGAGAACACGACGATCTCGGCGCCGCTCACCGCCTTGCGGAGGGTGTCGATGACGCAGCTGAGAATCGCCTCGTCGCCGAGGTTCAGTCCGCCGTAAGAGCCCGAGACCCCGATCACCGGCATGGCGTCGTGACTCCACAGGGGGTCCTGTGCAGACGCGATACCAAGACCGCCGCGGGGGGCCCCGTCACCCGGGAGCCCGGGTCAGCCGGCGAGGAGGTGCAGGGCCAGCCCCCAGAGGGCGAACGTGCTCAGCATCACCAGGGCGCCCAGGAGGTCTCCGAGTGGCACCCGGCGAGCCGTGAATGCCGCCATATGTTGAGTGGGCGCCGCCCAAAAAAATTGACCGCGGCGAGGAAGGCGTGGGCCAGCCGCGCGGACCCGACCCGGCCGGGGCGACCTGGGCGCCCGCTGACCCGCCCGGCGCCGGACGGCCGGGGAGCCGGCGAAGGGCGCGATACCTTGGCTGACGCTCGGTTCGCGCATGGGACTAGACCTGACGGACGAGCCCGACCACTTTCCCGAGAACCCGGAAATCGTGCTCATCCTGACGGACGACGATCGGGGACAGCGTCGGGTGCTCGGGCTTCAACACCACGCCCTGCGCATCTCGCGCGAAGCGTTTGACGGTCGCCTCACCGTCGACGAGGGCCACCACGATGTCGCCGGGCTCGGCGTGGTCCTGCCGGCGAACAACTACCACGTCACCCTCGACGATATGGGCCCCGACCATGCTCTCGCCGCGCACGCGGAGGCCGAACACCTCCTCGTTCTTGCCCCCGAACCAGTCGGCTGCGAGCTGGAGTGTCCCCTCGCGGTTTTCTTCGGACTGCAGCGGCGCTCCGGCGGCGATCCGGCCCAGAATGGGAATCTCTCGCGCGGCGGGAACGCGATCGGCCAGCGTGAGAGCCCGGGAGGTCCGGCCGGCCGCGCTCCGGCGGCGCAGGAATCCCTTGCGCTCGAGGGCGCGGAGGTGATCGAAGGCCGCCCGCGGTGTCACCCGGAAGCGTTCCCCGATCTCGCGTACCGTGGGCGGGACGCCGTGGCGCTGGGAGAACATCCGGATGAACCCGAGCACTTCCTGCTGACGTCGGGTCAGTCGCAGCTCCATGCGCCCTCCCTCAAATACGGCTCTCGGCTCACCGCCATGCTCTCACTGCCCTGCAGCTTACTCAACAGAAGTTGAGCCCGTCAACAAAAAAGTGCAGGGGCCGCCGGTGGCCGGTATGTGGAATGCACAGGCACGGGAGGGGCTCTTCATGGGCGTCGAGCATCGCAAGGGTGAGTGGACGTACTTGACCTACGACCTGGACAAGAATTGCGCCGAATGCGGCGGACCGCTGCGAGCCGGGCAGGCGGTCGGGTACGTCCGGGGCGAGGTCGTCCACGCCAAGTGTCACCAGAAGCGCGCGGCCTGACGGCATCACCTCCCCCGCTTCGCCCCGCCTGAACGGGGCTCGAGACCCGATCCCTCAGTTCTCCCATGCCTCGGCACCGACCGCCGAGCGCGTGGTGCATCGAGGAGTGCTCCGAGCGGCGGCTTCGCCGCCGCCGCGACGGGGGGGCATCGGGGGGTCTTCCGAGACCCCCCCGAAATGACCTAGAGCGGAGCGGCCTCGTCCCGCGGCGTGCACACGGGACACGCGGCGAGCCCGAGCTCCAAGGCTTCGGCGGCCGTCTTGTACACGGATCGCTCCGGCTCGGGAATGCGAGCGACCCAGGCGCAGCTGCTCCGGTGGAGGAGCCGCCCCCCGCGCCGGCCGCAGAACGGCTCGGCGGGCGCCGGAGGAATTCCGTCCAGACCCGGGGGGGCCGCCTCGGGCTCAGCCGGGGTCGTCGGGGTCGCCGGCGGAGTCTCGGGCTCCGTCGCGCTCACCGACGAGGAGGCGGACGGCGGAAGAATCGACGAATCGTCGTTGAGGTTGAGGTTCGTCTCGACGGTCTGGCGAAATTCGTCGCTGGCGCGACGGAACTCGCGCATCGCCCGTCCGAGGGCCCGCCCCAGTTCCGGGAGCTTGTGCGGCCCGAAGACCACGAGGGCGATCACCAGCAGGACGAGCAGTTCCTGAAACCCGATGTCGAGCATGGCCGATCTGGGCCAAATCGTACACGATGGCGCAGGACCCCGCACGCCCTTTTGGGCTCAGCGGGGCCGGCGATGCGCTGCCGTCTCAGTGCGGGGCGAAGGGCGATCGACGGGCGTCAGCCGATGAGGGCCGCGACCGCGTTCATCAGGGTCTTCGGCACGAAGGGCTTGGAGACCCGAGCGTCGACCTTGAGGGTGCCGAGGTCCGCGCTCTCGGCCCCGGTGGCGAGGACCAGGATGGGGATCTTCGAGTACGTGGCGTCCTTCTGGAGGAACGTGATGAGCTCCGGACCGCTCATCTCCGGCATCCGGAGGTCCGTGATCACGAGATCGAAGCTGTCCACCTCGATCCGGCGAACCGCCTCGACGCCGTTCGGGACGACCGTCACGGTGTAGCCCGACTTCGACAGGATGTCCTTGATGACGGCCAGGATCGAGGGGTCATCGTCGACGGCGAGCACGCGTCGCATAACCCTCCCCGCAAGGTGCCGGCGGACTCCGGGCGTCCGTCTCTCGATGTCGGTACCCGTCGCGCCCGCTCATGGTAGTCCGCCGGGGGCAACCCGTCAATAGGCCCGGACGGGCCGGCCAAGCGAGCAGGATTCTACAGGGCGTGGAGCTGGGCCGTGGAGCGCGGGCCGGCCGGCCGGTCTCGACGCCGCGAGCGGAGGACCTCCACGTAGATGACGGCACTCCCGCACTGCGGACAGGGCGGGAAATCCTCTCCCCCGAAGAGGTGCATCATCTGAAAGGGCAGGTAGTGCCCCTCGTGGATCGCCGCGTACTTCGCCGACCGCGGGACGATCTCTCCCGCCGGATACGGAGGTCGGCTCGGTCCGTCGTTGCCGGTCATCGTCGTGCCTCCCGCGTTCCTCGGTCGAGTGTTCGGAGAACGCGTGCACCGGTAGGCCGTGCAAGGACCATACCGAACGGAGCCGCCGCGAGGACCTGCCATCCGCGCCAGGCCCGGCAGAGGGGCCCGGCGCCGGGGCCGCGAGATCGTCGCCCCTCTCACACTTCGATCTGATAGACGGGATGGGTCCCCGGGAACCCTCGGAGGGCGACGTTGCCCAGGAGCTTGGCGGACGCCCCTTTTGGCCCGAGGGCGCTCAGGGCATCGTGGGAGATCACCAGGGAGTTCCGCCCGGCGCCCCGGCCGTAGAGGCTTTCCATGACGGCCCCGAGCCGCACCGTCTTCAGGACGGCGAGCCCGGTTCGGTTGCCGCGCGTGTCGGTGAAGGTCGGACCCACGTGGAGACTGGCCCGGAACGCGACCTCGACGCCGGGAGGCATCAACTGGTTGACCCCCGGCAGCCGGGCGTACATCCCCTGCACGGCTTCCAGCGCCTGGTCTACCCGCTCGAAGCAGAACAGGAACCCGTCGCCGTGCCCGTCGACACACCGCGTCCCGTACTCACGGGCCACCGGGATGAAGGCCGTCTCGATCCGCCGGAGCAGATCACGGAAGAACTCGTCCCCGCGCTCCCGGATGAGCTCCGTCGACTGGATCAAGTCGAGCACCAGGACGGCCTCGGTACCGCCGATCCGCTCGGCCTCCACGCGGGCCGCCGCCGCCGCCTGCTCCCGCTGGGCCTCCTGTCGCTCGCGGGCCCAGGCCTTGTACCGGGCTTCGCGGGCGCGGGCGATCCGGGCCTCCCAGCGACGCAGCCCCGCCAGCACCACCATCCCTGCCAGCAAGGCGCCCAGCAGGATGATGAGCTCGACGACCAGGCCGACGCCGGTATAGGGGTGCGTCCAGGCGCCGGCCGGCAGCCAGTCCGGAAAGAGCCGCAGGGCGACCCACACGAGCCCCCCGAGGCTCAGGAGGACGGTGGCGAGGACGGCCACCCACCGGATGACGACGACCAGAACGGTCGGGGGGAGACGCGGGGCCGAATGCTCCTGGGATGCGTCGGAGGGACCGGCCATGACGTTCCGGGAGTGGTCTATCGGCTCAGCTCGGAGTGGCGGCGCCCGCTGCCCGCCCGCCTCGGGGGGAGCGGTCCACCCCGTCTCGGCAGGCCGCTGCGTTCCGTCGTTCCCGCCCGACGACGTCCCGCATCAGCTCGCCCAGGACCGTCAGTCGGGGTTGCGGGGGCGGCCGGCCCTTCGTGGGTCGAACACCTGGGCCTCGACGAAGAGATCGAGCAAGACCGGGTCGACACGCCCCGACCGCGCTTCGGTTCGCAAGATGTCCAGCGCCCGCTCGGCAGGCACCGCGCGCTTGTAGGGGCGGTCGGAGGCCGCCAGCGCATCGAAGATGTCCGAGATGGTCATCATGCGGGCCTGGATGGGGACCTCGACATCCCGCACCCGCCGCGGATAACCGGAGCCGTCGAGCCGCTCATGGTGGCTGTAGGCGATGAGGGGCACGCGCCGGAGCTCCTTGGTCCACGGGATCTGCATGAGGAAGCGGAAGCTGTGCGTCACGTGCGATTCGATCTCGAGCCGCTCCTGCTCGTTCAGGCTGCCCTTCGGAATGGCGAGGTTCGAGATCTCGTAGTCGGTGAGGTAGGGGCGCAGGGTGCCGTCGAAATAGGGATACCGGAGGTCGGTCAGGAGCCCGAGGTTCGTCGTGACCTCCGACCTGGTCACCGTGGGCTCGTTGAGCCGCAGGATCAGCTCGAGCTGCCGATCCGCTTCCGCGAGCCTGACCTCCAGCTCCTCCTCGAGCTGCTTGATGTGCGGGCGCGCCCGCTCCGATCCCAGCCGTGTGATGAGGTCGATGATCCGGCGCGTGTACTCGTACTGAAGAGAGCGCTTGATGAAGTCGAAGCGCGTGCGGATCACGCCCATCTCGGGCTCGTAGAGCTTCTTGGCCTTGACGAGGACGTGCTCCCGGACCCCGACCTTCCCGATGTCGTGGAGGATCGAGGCGTACTCGAGCTCCTTCAGCTCTTCGCGCGTGAAGTGCACGTCCCGGAACGGGCCCGCGGTGACCCGATCGACCACCTGCGCCAGCCCCACCGTCAGCCGGGCCACCCGATCCGAGTGACCGGCGGTGGCGGGGTCTCGTTGCTCGATCGCGGTCACCGAGGCCCTCACGATGCCCTCGAGGAGGCCCTCGATCCGGGTCAGGAGGAGCGCCTTGTTCAGGCTGACCGCGGCCAGGCTCGCCAGCGAGCTGACCATCTCCTGGTCGTGGGACCCGAACGGCAGCACCTCCGCCTCGGCCGCCTCGGGCGTGTCGAGGCGGATGCGGGGGGAGCGCTTCTTGTTGATGACCTGGATGACCCCGATGATCTCGTCGGTGTGGTCCACCATCGGGATGACCAGCATGGAGACCGTGCGGTAGGCGAGCGCCTGGTCCATCCGCGGGTTGTGGGAGAACTCGACGTCGGCCGGGAGGCGGTAGACGTCCGGGAGGTTCAGCGGCGCTCGCGTCAGGGCGACGCATCCCGCGATGCTGGCACGCGTCAACGGGAGGCGCGCGCTCTTGAGGTCCAGGCTCTTCGAGTCGTTCTGGGCCACGACGAACCGGAGCGTCCGCTCGCCCTGGGCCTCCCACTGTCCGGGGTCGGTGTCCTTCTCCTCCACGAGGTAGAGGCTTCCGGCGTCCGCGGTGGTGACCTCCCGGCATTTGGTCAGGATCAGCTCCATCAGCCGGTTGACGTCACGCTCGGCCGACAGGGCGAGGGCGACCCGGTTGAACTCGGTGAAGTCGGTGGCCTGGCGGAGGAGCTCCGTCCGAAGCCCCTGGGCCGCCTGCTGGTCGGCCAGGTAGCGGAGGGTCGTCCGAAGCTTCCGGTTGAGGTGCCCGGGGTGGCAGGGTCGCTCGAGGAAGTCGTCGACCTGGGCGCCCAGTGCCCGGACGGCCGCGTCCAGCTCGTCCCGCTCGGCCAGCACGAGAATGGACACCGGGGCCGGGGTCAGGGTACGCCGCCAGCGCTCGATGGCCGTCGGCTCCGAGCGGAGCCTGGCCCAGTCGGCCACCACGATGACCTGGTCGAAGGACGGCAGCCGCGGCGGGATCTCGCCCCCCGCCCCCAGGGGCACCATGACGAGCTCGGGGTCTTCGGTGAGAAGCCCCCGCACGGCCGTCGCTTCCTCGCCCGCCGTCCAGAGAAGGAGGCCCTTCAGCCCTCCCATCCGGATTCTCCTCCTCAGCTCCGACCCCGAGTTCCGACCGCAGGGAGCCAGTAGAGTATAATGCGAGGCCGCGCCGAGGCCTGTCAAGATTCGAGTTTACTTACGCGGGCTCCCCTGGACGGGGAGCAGGGCCTTGTAGGACGGGAGGTTGGGCCGCGCGGGAGCCTACTCTGGCGAAGCCTCCCTCACCCGCGGGGTCGGCGTCGGAGTCGCTTACTCCGGGCGGGCTGGCGTGGACGGTCCCGTCCGTCGGAGGCCGGGGCGCATCACGGCGGCCACGACCACGAGGAACACCAGGACGTTGATGGGAAGGAGGAGCGGGAGCCGACTCCGAGAGGCGTCCAGGAACGTCTTCGAGGCGCGCTCACCCGTGACGGTCTGGGCGCTCAGGGTCGCGGCGGCCGCGACGAGACAGTAGAGGGCGAGAATGAGACACAGGGCGCCAGCGGCCCGGCGCAATGTCCGCCGGTTTCGCCGGGCGCTCCCGATCCCGAAGGCTCGACGTCGCCGGGTCCGAAGCATTGCCGGAGGAGGCTGCAAGGAGAATGCCGGCTCGCGGCCCTATCCCCGGAGAGGCAGCGCCTTCGCCGGCCTCACGACCCGGCCCGGTCGCGGGGCAGGGCCGGCTCCGGCTGCTCGCGCTCGCCGGCATTCATCGCCTGGGCGACGAGCGCGAGGATGGCGATCAGGTACATGTGACCTCCTGACCACATGATCCCGCCCCCGAGCGCCTGGTCGTCGAGCGGGGTGAGGCCGAACAGCCCCGAGGCCCGAGCGTAAGAGGGATACAGCACGCGCTCGGTGAGGCCGATGACGGCTCCCAGGAGGGTGTTCTGCGCCGTCGCCAGGACCAGGTACGCGATCCGCAGGCCATAGTAGAGCCCGCCGGGCCGCGGCCACCGGCAGCGCGGTGCCGGGTTGACGATCGGCCACCAGAAGAGGATGGCGGTGCCGAAGAAGGCCAGGTGCTCCACGTCGTGAAGGACGGGAGAGCCCAGGGCGGCCTCGTACGCCGCGGGGAGATGCCAGGCCCACAGGTTCACCGCGTAGAGGAGCCCGGCGACCGGGAGCCAGGTGAGCCGGCGCAGGGCCTGACGAAGCGGACTCGCCTGGGTCAGCGCCCCCTGGAGGGCGCGGCGGACCCCCCGGGGCAGCGCCCAGATGACGAGGGGGAACGGATTGCCGAGGAGGAGACACGGCGGGGCGACCATCAGGAGAAGCTGGTGCTGCACCATGTGCGCGCTGAAGAGGACATGGGCGAGCTGCTCGATCGGCGACATGAGCGCCAGGACCACGCTGGCCAGGCCCGCGAGGTACGCGCCGACCCGCCACAGCGACGCGATCTGCCGGTAACCCTGGCGCCGAAGGCGGCACCAGCCATGGACGTAGGCGCCTCCGGCCGCGAGCACGACGAGGGCGGGGCCGGGGCGCCAGGGCCAGTCGAACCAGGCGGAACCGAAGTCCACGATCAGCGGGCCGCGACTCCGCGAGGCGGCGCCGCCAGGAGCTCGCTGATGAAGGCGCGCGCCTCGGGCGCGTTCCAGTCTCGGTACCCGAGCGCGGTGCCGATCACCGCGCCGTCCCGGCCGATGAGGAACGTGGCCGGCAGTCCGGGCACGTGAAGCTCCCGGGCGACCTGGCCCTCCGCGTCACGGAGGATCGGAAAGGTCACGCCGAGCTCGCGGACGTAGGCCTGCACGGCCCGGACCGGCTCCTGGTAGTTGACGGCGACCACCGTGAGGCCGCGATCGGTGAGGTCACGCGAGAGCGCTTCCATGGCGGGCATCTCGGCCCGGCAGGGCTCGCACCAGGTGGCCCAGAAGTTCAGGAGGATCACGCGGCCGCGGAAGTCCTCGAGGTGGACCCGCCGACCCGCCAGGTCGGACAGCGCGATCCGCGGCACGGGGGCCGGCGTCGCCGGTCGCACGATCTGAAACGCCCGGGAGCCCCCACCGAGAGGATGCTCCCGCGCGCGAACCCACACGGCGGCCACGCCCAGCGTCGCGGCGAGAATGCCCACCGCGAGCGCCAGCTCGATCCACGGCCCCCGGCCACGTCCCCCGAGGTCGGTCATGCGCGAGCCTCGAGTCCCACGAGCCAGATCATACAGGAAGGGATGATACACTGCCCCGGGGAAGGCCCATGGCAACTGCCTCCTCCCGACCGATGCGGATCTGCTCGCTCCTCCCCAGCGCCACCGAGATCGTCTTCACGCTCGGCCTCGGCGACCGGCTGGTCGGCATCACCCACGAGTGCGACCATCCCCCGGAAGCGCGCCGCCTCCCGGTCGTCACCCGGAGCGTCGTCGACCATGCCGCGAGCGGGAGCCGCGAGATCCACCGCCACGTGACCCGCGCCGTCCACGAGGGCTCGAGCCTCTACGCGCTCGACCACACGCGACTCCGGGAGCTCGACCCGGATCTGATCCTGACCCAGGAGCTCTGCGCCGTGTGCGCGGTCGCCTACGGCGACGTCGAGAAAGCGGTCCGTCGGCTCCCCGGCGAGCGCACGGTCGTGTCGCTCGAGCCCACGACGCTCCGGGGCATCCTCGAGACCATCGAGCGGGTCGGCGAGCTCGCCGGCGTGCCCGAGCGCGCGGCGGCGGCAGTCCGGGCGCTCCAGCAGCGGATCGACCAGGTGACCGAGCGGGCGGGGGCGGCGCCGACGCGACCGCGGGTGTTCGCCGCCGAATGGCTCGATCCGCCGTTTATCGGCGGGCACTGGGTTCCCGAGATGGTGCGCCGGGCCGGGGGGCGCGATGGGCTGGGTCGCGAGGGGCGGCCGTCGACCGAGATCGCCTGGCCGGAGGTCGCGGCCTACGACCCCGAGGTCGTGGTCCTCATGCCGTGCGGCTTCGATCTCTCGCGCACGATCGCCGAACTGGACGGCGCGGCGCGGCCGCCCGAGTGGCAGCGGCTGAGCGCGGTCCGCGCCGGGCAGGTCTACGCGGTGAACGGCTCGGCCTACTTCAACCGCCCCGGCCCGCGCATCGTCGAGGGGCTCGAGATCCTGGCCGAGATCCTCCACCCCGACCGCTTCCCGCGGACCGCGCCGCATGATGCCTGGCGCCGACTCGGCTGAACGACCGGAGGGGCCTCGACGGCCCCTCCGGACGACACCCTGTGCCCGAACACACCGCGAGCGCCGGCGCCCCGGCGCTCGCCAGTCGTTCGGCGAACGCGGCTACTTGTCCTTGATCGCCGCGCGGACCTTGGCGGCCACGTCGGGCGGGATGGTCGTCATCCCGTGGTCCTTCTTCGCGTGCTCGGTCGCCTTGGCCATCACGTCCTCGGTGTCCATCCCCTCGACCACGGCCTTGCAGCCGGGCATGAGGTCACTGCAGCGCAGGATCTTCATGTCGCCTCCAACCTGTCAGATCCGCCCCATCAAGAGCAGGATGATCAGGATCAGTAGCACGAGCCCCAGCCCACCGCTCGGGTAGTACCCCCACCCGGAGCTGTAGGGCCAGGTGGGCAGCGCGCCGATGAGCACCAGAATCAGGATAATCAGCAGGATCGTTCCCATGTCGCCCGCCTCTCATGACTCAGTGTGGACGCGACGGTCCCATGAATGGTCGGGGCGAGCAAATCCGATGCCGAGTTCGCCTGACCGGCTATGGAATCGCCCCGGGGTCGAGCCGTCACTCACTCTCGAAGGTGCCGCTCCTTGAGCTGCTCCCGGATGACCCTCTTGGCGAACGTCCCGACGCTGCCGACACGCTTGACGCCTGCGGACGGTCGGCGTACGGTGGACATGGCTCGCGACGCCCCGGCCGTGGCCTCGAGCGCGTCCCCGTCGGAGTGCGTCGGATCCGTTTCACTTCCCTTTGGGGTGCGGAGGCTGGCCGGGATGACGGCAGGATCGCGCGGCAAGATCCTCGTGGTCGACGACGATGCCGGGATCACGGCGACCTTCGAGAAGATCCTCCGGGGCGAGGGCTATGAGGTGGCCACGGCCACCGACGGGGTCGAGGCCATCGAGCGGGCTCGCGAGGAGTCCTTCGACTTCGTCCTGCTCGATCTCGTGATGCCGCGGATGGACGGCTTGACCGCCCTCCAGTACCTCAACACCGTCGCCCCGAACGCTCGGGTCGTGATCCTCTCGGCGTATCTGGGGCGCAACTGGGAAGCCGAAGCCCTGCGCCTGGGGGCCGCGGCCGTCATGCCCAAGCCGCCCGACATCTCCAAGCTCCTCCGGCTGTGCGAGGAGCTCGTCCGTCGGCCCGCCGCTAGCCAGTAGCGCCGCCGCGGCTGCCTCCTCCGGGCCCGCGCCCGTCACTCCGCGGCTTCGGCGGCGGGACCTCGGCTGATGTCGCCGACCGCGCGGACACGCACGCGGAGCGAATTCCCCGGCAGATAGGCCAGCGGCAGGTCCTCCACGTCCACCACCTCGAGCGTCCGCGGGTCGGCCCCGGCCTGGACAGCCCGCGCTTCCGCCAGCCGGCGCGCCTCCGCGAGCGCCTCCTCGCGCGAGAGACCCTGGAAGATCTGATCGACCTCCCCGCTGACCTGAGCGATGGCCGCGCCCACCGCGTTCGCGACCGCCCGATGCGGCACCTGGACGACCTCCGAGATGCCGGGCAGCGTCTCCGGCACCAGAAAGGCCGCGCCGCCCACCGCCACCAGCGGGGTCGGGCCGGCGTCGGTCCTCACGCGGTCGACACCGTCCTCGAGGATGTCGTGGATGCGGGCGAGGCAGGCCTCGACGAGCTGGGCGGAGAGCCCGGCCACCCGGCCCCGGTCGCCGAGGTCCACGAGTCCGGCCGCCACCGCGATGTCGGTCGAGGTCAGCGTGGGCCCGCCGAAGACGCGGCCCAGCTCCGTGAGGCGATAGCTCACGCTCCGCGGCCCGACTCGGACGGCGGGCTCGGTCGACACCAGCGAGCCCCCGCCGAGGCCGAGTGACAGGAGGTCGGGCATCCGGAAGAGCGTCCGGACGCCGCCGACCTCGACGACCGCGTTGGCCTCGCGCGGGAAGCCGCGGCGCAGGCAGCCGATGTCGGTCGTGGTCCCGCCGACGTCGATGACCACCGCGTCGGCCAGCTTCGAGAGGAACGCGGCGCCCCGCATGCTGTTGGTCGGGCCCGACGCGAAGCTGTAGACGGGAAAGCCTTCGGCCGCTTCGGCGCGCATCACCGTGCCGTCGTTCTGGGTGAGGTAGAGCGGCGCCGACAGCCCGCTGACCCGGAGCGCCGCGACGAAGGCGCGCGTGGTGCGGCGGGCGAGATCCACGAGGCAGGCGTTCAGCAGCGTGGCGTTCTCGCGCTCCAGGAGGCCGATCCGGCCGAGCTGATGGGAGAGAGTGAGGGCGACGTCCGGACACTCCTCCTGCAGGATCGCGGCCGCCTCGACCTCGCAGGCCGGGTTGAGCGGCGAGAACACGGAGGCGATCCCGACCGAGCGGAGGCCCGACTCGCGGATCCGACGGGCGACCTGCCGCATCCCGCCGGTGTCGAAGGGCACCAGGGGGCGCCCGTCGACCTCGTGGCCGCCCTCCAGCATGAAGACCTCCCCCCGCACGAGCCCGGCCAGGTCGGCCGGCCAGTCGACGAAGGGCCCGAGCGAGGCGCTGGCCGGAAGTCCGATGCGGATCGCCGCCACCGGCGTGAGGTCTCGGCGCTGCACGATCGCGTTGGTGAAATGAGTGGTGCCGATCATCACGGCGTCCACCCGATCCCGGTCGGCCCCGGACTCGTCGACCAGGGCAGCGAGCGCACGCGTGATCCCGCTCGTCACGTCCCCGGTCGTCGGGGTCTTGACCGCGTGGACGACGCGCTCACCTTCGAGCAGGACGGCGTCGGTATTGGTGCCGCCCACGTCGATGCCGATCCGCCTCATGTCCGGCTCGGCTCCCGTTGTTCCTTGCCGACAGCCGGGCCGTCGCCTATCATCGTAGCCACCCGGGATGAAGCGCCAACCGCTGGCAGTCATCGCCGACGCCGCTTTCCTGATCGCCGGTCTGTTCGTCTTGTACACCGTCTTCGGCGGTGCAGTCCGATGGAAGACCGCGCTGTTCCGGATCACCCTGACCGAGCCGACCCGCCCGCTCCAGATCTGCCTCCTCGCGCTCGTGATCAAGATGCTGTTCGGCCTGGAAAGGGGACTGTTCGCATCTCTCTCGACCCGGCGGCTCCCCGCGGTGAGTCCGCTGGCGGCCCGACTCCACCAGCTGGATCGGTATCTCCACGCGCTCTTCGTTGCCCACTGGGCGAACCTGGTCCTCGTGGTCGCGGTCGTGATGGGCTCGCTGGGTCTCTTCGAGCTTTACTCCCGGCAGTTCCCTCAGACCCTGCCCCAGGCGCTGGGGAACCACCTGGCCACCGGGTACCATACCGGCCCCTCCGGAATCTACCGGTATTCGTCCGAGCTTCGGATGAACCTGATGCGGCCCAGCTACGAGCGACGCATGTACTTCAATGGGTACACCTGGCATCACAAGACCGACTCGCTCGGGTTCCGCAATCCGGTCGAGCGCGCGACCGCATCGGTCGTGCTCCTGGGCGACTCCATGGTCTACGGGCACGGTCTGGAGGAAACGTCGACCGTCCGTCATCACCTGGAGGCCTTACTGGGACAGCCGGTGGCCAACCTCGGCATCCAGGGGAACGCGATCCACCAGGAATACCAGGTGCTGAAGACCTACGGCCTCAGGCTTCGCCCCCGGTACGTCTTCCTGTTCTTTCTGGCCAACGACGTCGACGACCTGGGCGCCGCGCTGACAGACAGCGAGCTCATCGCCTTTCTCAAGACGTCCGTGACCGACCATACGACGCCGTACTTCGAGATCGACCGCCGGCCGGCCCGGCCGTTCGATCTCGAAGCATACCTGGCCGAGCTCTACGTCGTGAAGGCCTTCGATTTTCTCTGGCAGTCTCTGCGCGCCCACGGGCTGCGACGGGCCGAGGCCGCCGAGGCGCACTGGCGGACGCTGCCGCCGTTCCAGGACAGGCCGCGGATGGCCCTGGCGATGGAGTTTCACCTGCACGCCCTGCGGAAGATCCAAGACCTCGCCGACCGGCATCGCTTCGCCTTCGTGAACGTCTTCACCTATACGGGTACGGGTGTATTCCCTCAGGAGCCGATCTACGAGGGCCTGCTGGAGTCGTTCTGCCATACCCACGGCATCGCGTTCCTGAGCCTGAGATCGCCGGTCGAGCAGGCGATCGAGAGCGGCCAGGACGTGTTCCTGAAAAGGGACGGGCACTTCTCGGACCGCGGGGCGAGCCTGGCGGCCGAGGTGCTGGCCCGGTACGTCGACGATCACCCGCCCCCGGCACGCCCCTGACGCGGGCCTGGCTGCCGAAAAACCGACCGGAAATCCAGGTCGTAGCCGAAGGCGCGCGGCCCCACGTGCTCGAGGCCCTTGGGCGTCAACAGGATCGGCGGCGCCGGCAGGGCGGCCACGGTGACCCGCTGGCCGTACCGCAGGGTCTCCGTCCCGATGGCCTCCCCGGAGACGGGGTCCAGGACGCAGATCAGATCGGGCGTCATCACCCGCGGCTCGCCGTCGAGCCACCCGGCGGCGAACTCGTTCTGGAACGCAAGCGTGAAGAACCGCCCCTTGTACTCGTCGAGCCCGTCGATCGCCGTCGTCCCGCGCAGGAACCCCTCCGTCGTACGCCGGCTGACGTCCTGCACCTTGCCCTTGAAGAGGAGGAGGCCGCCCTCCGCCTCCAGCACGGCCTGCACCGGATCGCGGTGGCCGCGTCGGGCCGCCTGCACGATCTCGCCGATCCGGATCGCCTTCGTCACGGTGTAGAGGATGCCGCACTCCTTCACTTCTCGGCCGGTCCGGGGCGCCTTGCAGGTGGCGGCGGTCGAGCCGACCTCGGTGGTCACCCTCCGCGAGAGCCGCTCCATCCACTTCCAGCTCGCCGCCCGGGCGACGATCACCACGTTGTCCCGCACGTCGGCCAGCGTCAGCGGGTACATCGGGAGATCCTCGATGGCGAAGCTCGTCATCTGGGCCTCCGGGAAGGCCCGGCCCATGGCGTCCGCATCCACCACCGGGATGTCGAGCAAGGCCGCCGCCATGAATGGCACGAGCGCGTTGCCGCCCCCGATCTCGACCGCCATCACCGCCTGGAAGCGACGGCCGAGGTACGCCTCCATCAGGCGGACGGCGCGGGTGATGACCTGGGGGTCCTGGAGGCGCTCCTGCCCGACCAGCGGCGCCCCCATGTAAGAGACCACCGCCACCAAATCCTGGTCGGCCAGGGCGACGGGATCCATGAGCTTGACGATCGTGCCCTGGCGGTAGAGCGTGCGCAAGTTGAGCAGGCCGTGATACGGGCTGCCGCCCCCGCCGGTGCCGAGGATCCAGGCGCCGATGGCGAGCGATTCGATCTCCGCTGACGACACCGCTCTCACAGGCGCCGGCTCTTCGTCCCACGGGTCTGCGACCCCTCGACTCGCGGCATGGAATCGATCTCCATCGTCGAGAAACAGCTACAAACAGCGCGCGCCGCTATCGAGATGCAACGATGTGGGCCTTCCCAGCGTCTAAACAGCTGAGGTCTCATACATCTATATCCCCCAAACACGGGAGGGCATCTCATGGGTCCGTACGACAGCCGGTGCAGCACCCTCGATCCGGGCTTGACCGTCCTGGCACTGCGGGGACTCCAGAACCGTGATCGGCACTACCCCTTCCTCGAGCGCCACACGCGATGGGCCAAATCGCGAGGCCCCTCGCCCGCGCTCCGAGGTCTCCTGGCGAGCTGGTTCCCGACCGTCCGCGGCCTCCTCGGCGCACGCCTGTCGGCGGGATAGGGACCGCGTTCTCTCCCGGCGGACGCCTCACCGAGGGCCGGAGCGGATGACCACGAGCCCGGCGTCGGCGCGGGCCGTGCGAGTGCGACGGTGACCCGAGGCTCCTCGATCACGCTGGCCGGGCTGGTGGCCGGCGCGCTCCTGGGGCTCCTCTTCGCCGAGCGCCGGCGCCCGCTCCGGCCCCGGGTGGAGCGGACGCTGCCGCACACCGGGCGCAACGTGGTCATCGCCGCTCTGGGCGCCGTGGCGACCGGCCTCACCGAGGCGGCCGTAGGACAGCCGGTCGCCCGCTGGGCCGCCGCTCGTCGAGTCGGCCTGCTCCGCGTGCTGCCGGTCCCGCTCCAGGTGGCCAGGGGCGTCGCCGGCTTCCTGCTGCTGGACTACACGCTCTGGCTCTGGCACCGGTGGAACCACCGCGTTCCCCTCCTCTGGCGCTTCCACGTGGTCCACCATGTCGACCGGGACCTCGACGCTTCCACCGGAATCCGGTTCCACTTCGGCGAGCTCGCGCTCAGCACCGGATTCCGAGTCGGCCAGCTCCTCCTCCTCGGGATCGAGCGCGAGACCTTCTTCGCCTATCAGGGCGTCCTCATGCTCTCGGTGTTGTTCCATCACAGCAACCTGCGGCTGCCGCTCGCGCTCGAGCGTCGCCTGGTATCGCTGGTCGTGACGCCTCGCATGCACGGGATTCACCACTCCGTCGTCGAGCACGAAACGGACAGCAACTTCTCGAGCCTGCTGACCTGCTGGGATCGGCTCCACGGCACGCTGCGGCTGAACGTGCCGCACGACGCGATCGCGGTCGGGATCCCCGCCTATCGGAGCCCGGCCGAGGTCCGACTCGCCCGCGTGCTCGCCCTGCCTTTCGAGCGCCAGCGGCCCAGCTGGCAGTTCCCGGACGGCGAGCGGCCTCGCCCCGGGCGGACCGCAGGCTCGCGCGCCCGCCTGGCGCCCTGACCTCGGCCATCCGCGGCTACCCGCGCCCACGTGGCCCGACCGCCCACAGCCTAGCCGGCCTGTTTGACTCCTCTCGTCAGGGTGGGACGTCAGAACCGGCCGCGGGCCCGCTCCTTCACCGGCAGCGACTCGAGACAACAGGTCCACCACCCGGTACGGATGGTCTCGGCGAACTCCGACGGGAGAGCCTCCTGCTCCATCTCGCGGGCGAGCGCCTCGTGGTCGTAGTGCACCGGCACGAACTCGACCACGAGGTCCGGATCGGCGGTCAGGAGGGCATACCAGACCGCGGAGGTCCCGTCGTTCTCCGGTCGCCCGATCACCCCGACGTTCACGGCATGCCGGCCGCTCGGCAGGGCGCGCCGCCACTTGATCCCCGTGTGGGTGACGCCGAGCACGTCGGCCTCGTAGCGTCGGAAGAAGTGCTCCAGGAGGCCGTTCGGTGTCGTGCTCTCCCAGAGGAACTCGTTGATCTGGCGCGGCGAGCCGTGGACCAGGAGCAGGCGGTAGGGGCCGAGCGCCAGGCGCCGCGCCGGAGGCAGGCTCCCGAGCCATCGCCGGTTCTCGGTCGAGGTATGTCCCAGCGTGTAGGCATACGAGAGGTGGGCGAAGCGGTTGTCGCGTGGATCGGTGTAGCCGCAGCCGCAATCGGTCCGCCCCTCGGCGATCGACAGGTCGTAGTTGCCCTGCAGGCAGTGGACGCCGGCGTCCCGGAGGAGCGGGAAGACCCGGTCGGGATGCGGGCCGAAGCCGCCCACATCGCCCAGACAGAAGACGGCTTCCGCGCCCCGGCGGCGAGTGTCGGCCAGCGTCGCGTCGAGAGCCAGGTAGTTGCTGTAGACTCCGCCGATGAGCGCGATGCGCCGGTACGAGCTCAGAAGTTGGCGCATGACATCCCGGTCTCGAAACAGGTGTAACACGCCGCGTGATCGAGCGACGCCGGCCCGAGGGCGTCGGCCAGGCGGCCGGTCCCGACCCTGGCCTGCCGCAACCCGGCCAGGATGGGGCACGCGTAGATGCCCCCGTCCGCGATGGCCCGCGTCTCGGTACACTGCAACCGCGCCGTGTCGTAGCCGTCGAGAAGCTCGGGCGTCAGGCGCCGATCCGGCTCCCGACCGGCCAGCCGGCCCATCGCGAAGATCGGGATGATCTTGATGCGCGGCCGATCCACGCCGGCCTCCAGGAGGAGGCGTCGCAGCCGGTCGTAGAGCCCCGGCCCGCGTCCGGCCGCGGCGACTTCCGTCGCCGTCACGATCGGGTAGAGTCGCCGGGCGCTCAACCGGCAAATGGCCGCCAGCGCGCGATCGAAGCTCCCGTGACCGCGGACGGCGTCGTTCTCGTCGGCCGTCGCCCCGTCCAGGCTCACGCGGATCTCCAGGGAGTACGCCGCGGCTGCGGCCAGCGCGGCCAGGCGATCGGCCATCCCGTCGTCGATCAGCGTGCCATTGGTCAGGACGGTGGTCGGAGCCACGGCCAGGGCGTCGGCGAGCAGGTCGAGGAGTTCCGGATGGAGGAAGGGCTCCCCGCCGGTGAAGTAGAACTCCCGGACACCGAGCTGCTCGGCCTCCTCGATGTAGCGACGGATACCCGTCGCGTCCAGTCCCGGAAGCCAGGGGTGCCGCGGGCCGCTCGCGTTGAAGCAGTGCCGGCAGGCGAGGTTGCAGAGGGTCCCGGTGAGCTGGAACCAGAGGCTCCGCAACTCGCGGAATGGCGCGGCCGGCGCCGCCGTCTGCGCGAGTCTCCGGGCTCCCGCTCCTTCGTTGTCGTTCACGACGAGGCTCCAGGCCGCCTGTCTTCAGCTTAAACCCGACGGGCCGCAGATCGAAGTCGGCGCCACGCCCCCAGCGCGGCCCGCAGGAGCCGGCCGGCGACGCCACCGAAGAACCGGTCTGCGACCACCGTCCCGATCGCCTGCTGGACCGCGTCCGAATAGGTCGGGTAGACGTGCATGGTGGTGGCGATCCGGCGGGGCCGGAGACCGAGGGTGAGAGCCAGGGCCACCTCCGTGATCGCCTCCCCGGCGCGCTGCCCGACGATGGTGGCGCCGAGGAGCGCGCCGTCTCCACGATGGATGAGCTTGACGAAGGCCTCGGCATCGTCCTCGCACACCGCCCGGTCGATCAGGGCTCCGTCCCGCCGGGTCACCCGCACCCCCTCCCCCAGCCGGCGCCGGGCCTCCGCCTCGGTGAGGCCCACGTGCGCGACCTCGGGATCGGTGAAGGTCGTCCACGGCACGACGTCCGTGACGCCGGCGCCGCCGAAGGGCAGGAGCGCGTTGCGGACAGCGTGGAAGGCCTGCCAGCCCGCAAAGTGGGTGAACTGATAGCCGCCGACACAGTCGCCGGCCGCGTAGATGTGGGAAACCGTCGTGCGCAGCCGGCGATCCACGGCGATCCCGTCGGTGGCCGAGTACTTCACGCCGATCGTCTCCAGTCCCAGGCCGTCGACGCGAGGCGTCCGCCCGACGGCGACCAGCAGCAGGTCGCCACGGACCTCGCGATCCGCCACGCGCAGGACAGAGGTCTCCCCGTCGCGCCGCACCGCGCTGACCCGGCCCTGGACGAGATCGATGCCCTCGCGGGCGAACACCCGGCCCAGCGCCTCGGCCGCCTCCGGCTCGTCCCTCGGCAAGAGCCGCTCGCCGACGAGCGTGACCTCGGCCCCGAGCCGGCGGTAGGCCTGGGCGAGCTCGACGCCGACCGGCCCGGCCCCGATCACCAGCAGGTGCCCGGGCAGGCGATCGTTGTCGAAGATCGTCTCGTAGGTGTGAAACGGGACCTCGCGCAGCCCCGGGAGATCCGGGACCCTCGGCCGCGCCCCGGTCGCAATGACGATCCGGCGGGCGCGGAGCGACTGGTCGCCGACCCGGATCGTGTGGGGATCGGCGAAGCATGCCGGTCCGCGCACGACCTCGATGCCTCGCTGGCGAAGCGCGTCCGGCGTCTCGCGCCGGGAGACGCGTTCGATCGCTTCGCGGACGTACGCCCGGACCCGGCCCATGTCGGTCTCGGCGGGCGGCGCGGAGACGCCGTAGCGGGCCGCCGTACGGACGGTGTGGGCCGCCTTTGCCGCCTTCAGGAGCGCCTTGCTCGGCACGCAGCCGGTCCAGGTGCAGTCGCCACCGATGTGGTGGCCCTCGACCAGCGCGACCCGGACACCGAAGCGAGTCGCCACCTCCGCTGCCGCCAGGCCGGCGCTGCCGGCACCGATGACGACCAGGTCGTGAGTATCCGACATGCCTCGCCTCCGCGGCGTCTCAGCTGGCGGCCGGTCCGCAAGGCCAGCGGCTCGGCGTGCTCGGGGTGGCCACACCGGGGCCTGGCGGCGCCCCTGGTATGATAGGGCTATGTGGAGCGGACACGTCGAGGCCCGCGGCGCCGCCGAGTGGCGAAGTCTGCTGGCCGCCCCGGTTCCCGGTCAGCACATCGCGCAGCTCTACACCGACCCGGAATTCCTCGCGTGCGCCGTCTGCGACTTTGCCGCCGAGGGTCTGCGCGCGGGTGACGCCGTCATCATCATCGCCACCCCTCCCCACTGGCGGGAGATCTCGGACCGGCTCGAGAGCCAGCGATTCGATCTCGACGACCTTCAGCGCCGCGCTCAGCTGACCGTTCTCGATGCCGCCTCGACCCTGGCCAGGCTGCTGGTCGACGGCATGCCGGATCCCGAGCGATTCCAGGCCGTGATCGGGGCCGCGATCGGAGCGGCCAGATCCGCCGGGTACCGGCGCGTCCGCGCCTTCGGGGAGATGGTCGACCTCCTGCGCCGGACCGACGTGACGGCAACCATCCGTCTCGAAGAGCTCTGGAATGACCTCCTGGCCACCCACGGCGCTTCGCTCCTGTGCGGCTACTCCATGGACCCATTCGACGCGGGTATCTACCGTGGACTCCTGCAGCGCGTATGCGCGGTGCATTCCGATCTCATCCCCGCGGAGGACTACAGCCGGCTCGAGGAGGCGGTCGAGCGCGCGTACGCCGAGGTGTTCGGGTCTGCCGACGACGCCGGCTTTCTGCGTCGCGTGTTCCTGGCCGAGTATCCCCGCCCATCCGCGATGCCGGATGCGGAGGCCGCCATTCTCGCCGCCCGGGAATTCGTCCCGACGACGATTGCCGGACTCCTCGAGAAAGCCCGGGACCATTATCAGGCGTCCGCGGCGCCCCGCTTCGGCGACTGAGCCGGGAGAAGCCGTGGAGCCGGCCCGAGTCGAGCGTCGCCGGAACAGGCCCGAGGACCTCGTCGCGGGCCACCTGGCCGCGATCGTCGACTCCTCGGACGACGCGATCATCAGCAAGAGCCTCGACGGGATCATCCTGAGCTGGAACACGGGAGCCGAGCGCTTGTTCGGCTACTCCGCGGCCGAGGCGATCGGGCAGCCGATCACCATCCTCATCCCGCCCGAGGACAGCGGCGAGGCGTTCGAGATCCTCAGCCGGATCCGGAGAGGCGAGCGTGTCGATCACTACGAGACCGTCCGCCTGCGGAAAGACGGACGTCCCGTCCACGTCTCACTGACCGTTTCACCGATCCGCGATCCCGGGGGGGCGATCATCGGCGCGTCGAAGATCGCCCGCGACATCACGGAACGCAAGACCGCCGAACTGACGATGCTGCAGCTCGCCGCCATCGTGGCCTCATCCGACGACGCGATCATCGGCAAGAGGCTCGACGGCATCATCGCGAGCTGGAACGCGGGCGCCGAGCGACTCTACCAGTACGCCGCCGACGAGGTGGTCGGCCGGCACATCAGCATCCTCGTGCCGTCCGACCAGCCCGATGAATTGCCCGACATCATGGCGCGCCTGCGGCGGGGTGAGCGGATCGAGCACTACGAGACGCAGCGCATACGAAAGGACGGGACGCGCATCCACGTCTCCGTCACGATCTCCCCGGTCAGGAACGCCGCCGGCGAGATCATCGGGGCCTCGGCGATAGCCCGCGACATCAGCCAGCGGCGACGGCTGGAAGAGGAACGAGGGCGCCTGCTGGAGGAAGAGCGCGAGCTTCACGCCGCCACCCAGCGCGCACGGCGGGAGGCGGAAGCCGCCAGTCGGGCCAAGGACGAATTCCTGGCGATGGTCTCGCACGAGCTCCGCAGTCCGCTCAATGCCATCGCCGGGTGGCTCCACATCTTGCGAGTCAAGCGGGACGATCCCGCGCTCTTCGACCGGGCGCTGACCACGGTGGACCGGAACACGCGGCTGCTCGCCAAGGTCGTGGACGACTTGCTCGAGGCCTCGCGTATCGTCGCCGGGCAGATCAGGGTGAACCGGCAGCCGGTCGACATCCCACCCATCGTGGAGACCGTCCTCGACACGATGCGGCCGGTCGCGGCCGAAAAGGGCGTCGTCCTCGAGTCGACCATGGACCCGTGGGCCGGACCAGCGCTGGGCGAGCCCGAGCGTCTGCACCAGATCATCGGGAACATCGTCGGCAACGCCATCAAGTTCACGCCGTCCGGGGGTCGCGTGGACGTGCGGGTTCGAAACGATGCCGCGCATGTCGAGATCGTGATCAGCGACACCGGCCGGGGCATCCCTGCGGAGTTCCTGCCTCACGTCTTCGAGGCCTTCCGGCAGGCGGACGCGGACAGCTCCCGCGCCCACGGAGGTCTGGGCCTCGGCCTGGCCATCGTGCATCATCTGGTGAAGCTGCACGAAGGGACGGTGAAGGCGGAAAGTCCCGGCGTCGGGAAGGGCGCACGCTTTACCGTCCGGCTCCCGCGGTTGAGGGACGAGGGGATCGGCCCGCCCGTCCTCTAGCCACGCTTCCGCGGCCCAGAACCCGAGTCGGGCCTGCTTTCTCGTACCCGCTTTCTCCCTGCTAGGGTCGCCACGAGCAGTCATGGGGTCCCACCGCCGCGTGTCTCGCCGCGAGTACGGTCGCGCGCCACGTAGAGGCGCGCCCTTCCCGAATGCACCGCGGCGTGGTCGCGTTCGAGATGATCGCCTCGGGACCGGCGTCGACGCCTACCGCCCGCGGGACCGGCAGTACGCATACAGGGCGTCGTACATCGGGAATTGCCGCGCCATGTTGTCGAAGTCATCCCGAGCGATCTCGCGGAATCCGGAGGCGGCGGCATAGAGTCCCGCGGACTCCGGCGTCAGCTCGCGCGCGTCCGTATCGGCGCCCCGCACGATGGGCGCCAGGGCGTGGAGCGCGGGATCCTCCAGCTTGAATTCGTCGAGGAACGCGTCGAACGAGCATCGCTCCCCGTGGTGTCCGAGGCGGACGCCTGGCACATCGAATGCCGTCGCCGCCTCCCGCCCGGCGACCTCGAGGACCTGGTCGGCGGGCACGAACAGGAAAACGGGCTCGTTGTCGATGAATCGGGTGATCAGCCACGGGCACGCGATCCGATCCACGCGCGCCTTCTCTCGAGTAACCCACTTCATGATGTCGCCTCCGTTCTATCCCCGCGCCCAGACGCTGAGCAGGCCCGCCGCGGCGCCGCCGGCAATCGGCACGGGCTCCGGCACTGTGAACCGCCACGGGAGCACCGGGGCAACGCGGAGCAAGTGCCCGATCCTCGGCCGTGGGTGGTTCCCGTCCGCCGCATCTCGCCGAGCTGACGCATCATTCGGCGTCGCTCTCCGCGTACGCAGCATAGAGAAAGTCGAACAGGATGAGCGCGTGCTTCAGGAGCTGGTCGTCGTCGCGGCTGCGCTGCTTGGCACCCGCGAGGATCGTCGCCACCCCGGGGGCCTCGCTGACGGGGATCCCGCCCGCGTCGAGATAGTGGACGACGTCGGCAAGCCTCCGTAACGCGCCGTCCGCCTCCAGCCCGAAGCTCCGCAGGAGGACCTCGAAGGTCACTCGATTCTCGACGTGGGTGAACGGCGCGCCGTCGAAATCGAATCCCACCGCCTTCCTGGGCAGGGCGGTGGGTCGCTCGAGCCACAGGAACGCTGCAGCGGGATCGATGTGCCGCTTGATCAGCCAGGCGCAGGCGAGACGGTCGACCCAGGGCGCCTTGCGCGTCGCCCAGACACGCCCCCGGTAGTTCGCCGGATCGAGCCGAGGGATGGGTCCGCTCCCTCCGTGGGGTTCGCCGGGACTGAGGATCTCCATGGCGGCCGCCTCGGCCTCGGTCAGCGCGGCCTCGGCTTGCCCCTTGGCTGCACCCGGAAAGAAGTCGATGGCGGCGATCGCGTCGAACTGCCGGCGCAACGCCTTGCTCTGACGCCGGACGGCGCTCGGCCCCTGGCTGGAAAGGCCCGCCCGGGCTCGGCCGATCTCGTCGGCCAGCGTGGCATAATCCTTCGTCCGATCGAACAGCGCGCGCAACGCCTCGGCCTGGGCCTCGTCGCGGGGGGCCACGCGCAGCACGTGGGCACTGCCACCCGTCTCCGTGATTTCCCCCGCCAGCCGCGTCAGGACCTCTTCCAGATCCGGCCGCTCGGGCAGCACGTAGACCCCATCGCGCAACACCGCCGCCCCCGTGGCCTTCAGGGCGCGCCAGACGCGCATGCGCTCCGTGGCGCTCTCCGTCGGGAG
>DASYQW010000301.1 GCA_036005065.1 Candidatus Methylomirabilota bacterium
TTCCCCCGCCAGCCGCGTCAGGACCTCTTCCAGATCCGGCCGCTCGGGCAGCACGTAGACCCCATCGCGCAACACCGCCGCCCCCGTGGCCTTCAGGGCGCGCCAGACGCGCATGCGCTCCGTGGCGCTCTCCGTCGGGAGGCTGATGACCAGCTCCATCCAGCCAGGCGCCCACGACATGATGTTGCACACTCTACATCCATGTAGAGATCATGTCAAGTCACCACGCCACGAGTCCGCCGTGGCGAGCCCGAGACGCCGGCTGGCCCTCGGCGCGCTAGGAGCCTGTCGGAGTAACCCGGCAGCTCGCCCCGAGCGCGGGCCGCGTCGGGCAGCGCTCCGAGCGGCGGCTGTGCCGCCGCAACCGAGGGGGGGCATCGGGGGGGTCTTCCGAGACCCCCCCGAAATGACCTAGCCGGGGCGCGCGGCCCCCGCCTCCCCGGGCACCCCCCGACCCGCCGCGGCGAGCGCGAGCGCGGCCCCGACGAGCGCCGCGATCGACATGGCGAATGCGGCCCGATAGCTCCCGGTGAGGTCGTAGATCACTCCGCCCAGCCACGGCCCGATCGCCGAGCCGAGGCGGTTCCCGAACGTGATCAAGCCGAGGACCGCGCCATAGCTGCGCCCGCGATAGAAGTCGGCGGCCAGCGCCGCCACGATCGGGGCGCGCGCCCCGAGTGTGAGGCCGAACGGGAAGACGAACGCGTAAAGGAGCCAGATCGGCTGCCCGGGCCCCATGAGCATCAGCGCCAGAGTCCCGGTCGCGGTCGCCGCATAGCTGGCCAGGGCGATGGGGACACGCCCCCACCGGTCGGACAGCGCGCCGAAGCTGGCCCGCCCGACGGCGGACAGGAGGCCCATGGCGCCGAAGGCCGTCGCGGCCCACCGTGGCTCGACGCCGGCCTCGACGATGTGGGCGACCTGATGCGTGGTCACCACGAAGTTCGAGAGCGGTGTGCAGAAAAAGGCGGCCGCGAAGCACCAGAAGCGCGGCGTCCGGACGATGGTCCTCAGCCGAGACTCGCCGGGCTTCGTCGGGCCGGAGGTCATGACGGGCGGCGACTCGGGCGGGGTGAGCCCGATGGTGGGCAGGAGCAACAGCGCCGTCACGCCCCCCAGGGTCGCGAACGCCATGCGCCAGCCGAGCCGCTCGATGAGGAACGCCGTCAGCGGGGCGAAGATGGCCATCCCGAGCCCCATCCCCGAGAGGGCGAGCCCCACGACCGTCCCCCGGGCGGTAGGGAACCACCGGCTCAGCATCACGGTCTGGGCCACGCTGCCCAGGAGGCCCGCCCCGGCGCCCGCCACCAGTCCGAACCAGAGGACGAGAGCCGGCATGGAGCCGGCCGTCCCGGCCAGCGCGAGGCCGGCCCCCAGGATCAGCGCGCCGACGGCGAAGACCCGCCGCTCGCCGAAGCGGCCCATCACGGGGTCGACGACGGTGGCCGCGACGCCGACGACGAGGTTGTGGAGCGAGAAGGCGGCCGCGGCCACGCCGCGGAGGCCGCCGAACTCGGTGGTCAGGGGGACGAGGAAGACCGGGAAGCTGAAGGTCGCGCCCTGGACCAGCACCAGGGTCACGAACGACGCCGTCAGGACCGCCCAGCGCGGCTCCCAGGAGAGTCGCCGCCCGCCCCCGCTCCCCATGCGGGGCAGCATGCCCCGACGCGGGAGCGCGCGTCCAGCGGGTTCTCAGATCGGGCGTGCCCGATCGCCGGCGGGATCCCCCGGGCCGACGTCTCCCCGGGAGCGCCGGCTACCGCGCGCGGAGAACCTCCGGCGCGGTGGCCCGGAGCGGGCCCGGTGGCGCTACTGGCAGATCTGCTGGCTGTACGCCGGCACCCACGCCGTGACGCGCTGACCGTTCGCCATCACGCGCGTCTCGTAGTGGCCCTCGACCCAGACGGTTTGACAGTTCTGGCTCGAGGCCTGCGGCGAAGCCTGGGGCTGGGCGCTTCCCGGCGGAGGGGCCGGCGCTGCTTCCGCGCCGCCCCCGGACGGGGGCGAGGCGGGCTGAGGGGCCGGCGCGTACGAGCCCGGCGGGTAAGCCGGCGCCGAGTAGACCGGTGACGAGTAGCCGGGATACGAGTAGGCGGGGTACGAGTAGACCGGATAGCTGTAAGCCGGATACGAGTAGACCGGCGTGTATGCGGGATATGCGTACACGGGGCGGTACCAGAAGGGGGCGGTCAGGAGCGCGCCGAGGCCGAGGCCGAAGAAGAAGAAGCCCGGGCCTCCACCGCGATGATGCCGAAAGTGGCCCCCGTGGTGCGGAAAGTGCCCTCCGTGCCCGTGACGCCAGGCCGCGCCGGCCGGGACCGCGAGCGTCGGGACGAGCAAGAGCGCGACGACCAGGACGACACCAACTTTCTTCATCATGGGCGCTCCTCCGCGGGCGCGAGTCCGTATGGACCCGGCAATCCCCCCTCGGCTCCTACTATACCACCGGCGGGACGGGAGTGCCGAGGGGGCCCAGGGTTCGAGGCGGACCATCGGGGGTCGGCCACGGGCGACCCTTCGGGCAGCCTCCCGAATGGGACGCCCGCGCCGACCATCGTCACCCAGTCGCGCAGAGCGTCCCGGGTGCTGGGAAAGGCCAGCCCCTCCCAGGGGATCTCCTCGGGAGCGAAGTAGGCGGTCTCCAGTACTTCCGAGGGGCAGGCCAGCGGCTCGACGCCGTCCGGCACCGCGGCGAGAAACACGACGACGACCACCGGCGACCCAGGGTAGGAGTAGAGTCCCAGCAGAGCCTCGAGGCGGACCGACAGGCCTACCTCCTCGAGCGTCTCGCGACGGGCGCCCTCGCGAACGTCCTCCCCCCAGTCGACATAGCCCCCCGGGAAGGTCCAGAGCCCCCGCCCCGGGTCGATCGCGCGGCGGGTCAGGAGGATCCGGCCCCCCGAGACCGGGAGCGTTCCCGCCACCACCTTGGGCGGCAGGTAGAAGACGAATCCGCATGCCGAGCAGACCGGGTGCTCGCGGCCGTCAGGAGGGACGTTCCGGCTGGCGAGGCCACTGCCGCAGAGCGGGCAAAACCGCAAGCGGTCGGGGGCCAGGTCGGGCCGATCCACCACGACCCGCCTACCGCGAGGCTTCCAGGCGCAGGTCGGCGTACGTGGGCAGGTGATCCGAGGCGATGCGCGCGATCCGACTCCGGTGAACGGCGACTCGGTCCACGCACATCGCCGGGTCGTGATAGATCCGGTCGAGCGGAAAGATGGGGAGCACGGCGGGGTGGGTCCGGGCACTCCGGCGGCGGCCGCAGGGATGGCCAAACTCCGCCCGCAGGAGGCGCGAGGCATGCCCGTTGAACCATTCGTTGAAGTCCCCGAGCAGGAGGCGGGGGCCCTCGAGGCCCTGGCCGTTCAGGATCCGCCGCAGCATCCGGACCTGCCGGATCCGCTCCCTGTATCTCAACCCGAGATGGACGTTGAAGATGTGCAGCGGCCCCCGGCCGTGGTCGACGTCGGTTCGCAGGCAGCCGCGGGGCTCGAAGGGCCGGCACGTGAGGCTGTAGCTCGTGTGGGCCACCAGCGGCAGACGGGTCAGGCACAGGTTGCCGTAGGGGCCCAGTGGATGGACCCGGGTCTGCCCGAAGACGACGCTCATACCGGTCGCCTCGGCCAGGGCGTCCGCCTGCGGTGCCAGCACTTCTTGCAGCGCGATGATGTCCGCATCCACCTCCGCCAGCACGGCGATGATCCGGTCGAGCCGTTGTTC
Source organism: Candidatus Methylomirabilota bacterium (assembly GCA_036005065.1). NCBI lineage: Bacteria > Methylomirabilota (SeqCode) > Candidatus Methylomirabilota bacterium. The sequence goes on from DASYQW010000301.1 coordinate 3,721, forward strand.
TCCGTCGAGTCCCCGGCCCCGGTGGATGTTATAGGTCACCACGCGAATACGCGTCGCCTCAGCCATTCGTCCTCCTGCTCGTCCGGCGCCTCAGGCGTCCCCGTCTTGATACCCGACGAACAACGGGTACAGATCCTGGGGCCGGGTCACGGCCTCGACGTCGAACTTCACGTCGGGCCGGATCATCATGAACCCGTACAGCTCCTCCTCGGAGGGCCCGGCATGGCTCCCCCGCTCCCCCAGGTAGTTCACGCAGCCCCGCTCGGTGTAGTGCCCGTACACGATGATGTCGCCGGCACTCGGCATGGCGAGGAGATCCTCCAGACCCTGCACGACGAGCCTCCGGTCCGGCCGGTCGAAGAGGGGGCAGCCGGTCGGCCCGGGCGGCGGCGGGACGCGGAGCACAGTTCCTCGATAGTAACATACCGAGCCCCGGGCGTCCCGCGTCAGGAGGAACCCGATACCCGGCTGCCGGCTCAGCCGCTCCAGGGCTCCGGGGAAGCGTGCCTCGATCTCTTCGGCGGGCACGTGTTCCTTGGTATCCGTCACGTAGACGTTGATGTTGGGGCCGGCCGGCACCACGCAGAGGTTCCCCGCCCAGACCGCGTTCCACTGTCGGGTCCGGGGCTCGAGGTAGGCGAGATGCCGTTGCCAGACCGGGGAGAGCGGCCAGAGCGGGCGGGCGATCGGGTTGATGAGCTCCCGGACGGGGGCCCGGCGAGGCTCGGAGGAGGTCGGGACCGGCCGAAACGCGGCCAGGACAGCCTCGGCGACCGGCAACGGCCCGGCCACCGACTCGAACGGAATCGAGAGGATCTGCCCGTGGTCGGCGATGATGAAGAGGTCGTAGGAGAGCTCCGGCACCCGGCGGAGGACGCGCCAGATGTCGCGGATGCTCGCGTCGACGAACCGGAGCACGCCCAGCGCGACGGGGTGGTCCGGTCCCAGCACGTGGGCATTGACGTCGTAGTCGACGAAGTTCACGTACAGGGCGGGGATGCCCGCGTACACGTCGGCGGTCAGGCTCAGGGTGAAGAGCTCGCGCAGCCACTCGCTGAACAGGATCCGGGTCAAGAGCCGCCGGGGGAAGGCCACCGGCTGGCCGAGCATGAAGCTCCGGAGGGCGCGTCCCATCCACGCCAGGGCCCGGGCGGCCGTCACCACGATCAGCTTGAGGGTCACCCAGCCCAGGAGGAGGAACGGGAAGATGAAGGCGCGGATCCCGAAGTGTCCCCAGGCCGGCGAGGGGCGCAGGAGGTGGGCCAGGGTCAGCACCGTGTCAGCCGCGCCTCCGCCGAAGACACAGCCGTAGGCGCGTCCTCCGCGCATGATGCCGCGGCGGCCCTCGGCGTGCGTCGCCTCCACGCGGGCGGACGCCCAGGGAAGGGGAAACCACAGGTACTCTCCCGTGCGCTTGTCCACGAACTCGAAGGCGGGGATGTCCACGGGGCCGCCGTACATGAGGCCGGCCTGGAAGGCGGGCGTGGAGGTCGGGAGCCCGACGGCCATCCGATGGAGCCGGAGCCGGCCGCGGCGGAGAAGCCGCGCGGTGGCCGGCATGCGTCGCTGCGCGAGCGCCCGCTGCAACCTGGCATGGGAGAGCCCGTCGATCTGGACGATCACGAAGCGGCGGCGGGGCGGATGCACGGTCGGCGGCATGCGGGCCCACCGGATGATCCGGTCCCCCAGTGTCCCGATCCGACGACGCAGGCGAAATCCGGGCAAGGCCATCAGCACGATTCTAGCATCCGGGCCGCCGGCGCCCTCCTTCCCACGATCGCCTTGCCAAGACGTCGGCGCGTCTGCTACCTTGCCCTCAACCCCTGCTGGGGCACCGTGCATGTCTCATTCCCTGACCAAGCAGTCGGACCGAGGTGTCGGCATGGGCGTCGTGACGTGCGGGGCGCGCGGCGATGGCTGAGCGGGAGCCGGCGGGTCCCTTCTGCTTCGATTGCGTCCATTACCCGGAGCCGACCGCCGACCTCGAGGAGTCCGCCCCCGACCGTGCGGCGGGGCGGAACTTGACGGGAGAGTTCTTCTGTCCCTGGATCCGCCGCCGCGTCGCTCCCACCTACGCCGCGCGCTGCCCGGAGTACCAGGAGGCGGCGCCGGAGCCGTGATCGGGGCCGGGCGCCATCCCATGCCGGACGAGGAGCAGGACGCCGCATGAAGATCATCGTCATCGGCGCCGGTGAGGTGGGATACAACATTGCCGAGCGGCTCTCCCACGAGGCGCACGACATCGTCGTGATCGAGCGAAACCCCGAGGTCTGCCGCCGGGTCCAGGAAGGCCTGGGGCTCCGCGCCATCGAGGCCGACGGCTCCTCCCCCCGGGCCCTCGAGGAGGCGGGCGTCCGCGACGCCGACATGGTGATCGCGGTCGCGGACGTGGACGAGGTCAACATCGTGGCCTGCGCCATCGCGCACCAGTACGGGGTCGCCACCAAGATCGCCCGTGTGCGCGACATCGAGCTCGGGGGCCACCCGATCCTCGACGGCGGCAAGGTTCTCGGCATCGACCTCCTGATCAATCCCAATCAGGTGGTGGCCGACGAGATCCTGCGCGTCATCAAGACCACGGGCGCGGCGGAGATGGCCGACTTCGCGGAGGGACGGGTCCAGCTCCTCGGAGTCAAGATCGCCCCCGGCGCCCCGCTCGTCAACCGGCGCCTGCGCGACCTGCGCTCGGTCCAGGCTTCGTGTCCCTTCCTCATCGTGGGCATCGCGCGCGGCGACCAGCTCGTCGTGCCGACCGCCGACACGGTGGTCGCCGCCGATGATCACCTCTATGTGGTCAGCCGCCGGGAGTTCATCCCCGACATTCTGGTGCTGTTCGGCCGCACCACCGGCACCACCAAGAGCGTCTTCATCATCGGTGGCGGCCGGATCGGGCTCCAGGTCGCGCAGTCCCTGGAGGCGGAGGATGTCTCCGTCACGGTGATGGAGCGGAGCCGACCCCGGTGCGAGGAGCTCGCCAAGCGTCTCACGCGCGCCCGGGTCCTCGTCGGCGACGGAACCGATGTCCGGCGCCTCGTCGAAGAGGGCATCTCGGAGGTCGACGCGCTGGCGACCCTGACCGACGACGACGCGGCCAACCTCCTGGCCGCGATCCTCGGCAAGCGCTACGGCGCGAAGAAGGCGGTGGCCATCTTCAAGCGGCAGGACCTGATCCCACTCGTCGAATCCCTCGGCATCGACGCTCCCATCAGCCCCCGGCTTCTGACGGCCAGCGTCATCCTCAAGTTCGTCCGCAAGAGCCGCGTCGTGTCCGTCTTCGAGCTGCCGGAGAGCGAGGCCGAGACGCTCGAGGTGGTGGTGGTGGCCGACACCCCGGCCGCCGGCCGCTCGCTGGAGGCGCTGCACTTCCCCCCCGACGCGCTGGTCGGCGCCATCGTCCGCGGGGAAGAGGTCATCGTGCCCGGCCGAGACACCGTGCTCGAAGTCGGCGATCACGTCATCCTGCTCGCCCTTCCGCATGCCATTCCGGAGATCGAGCGCCTCTTCGGCCCCTGACCCGGAATACGTGTATCATCGGTAAAAGGCCCCGACACTCGCCACAGGAATCCCGAACCGGAGGAGACCGTCATGCCGGACGCGGTCATCGTCTCGACGGCCCGCACGCCCATCGGCAAGGCCTACCGCGGCGCCTTCAACAACACGCACGGCGCCACCATGGCCGGCCACGTGATCAGCCACGCGGTGAAGCGCGCGGGGCTGGAGCCCGGTGAGGTCGAGGACGTCATCCTCGGCTGTGCGATGCCGGAAGGCGCGACCGGCCACAACATCGCGCGGCAGTCCGCCCTGCGGGCCGGCCTGCCGGTGGCCACGGCCGGGGCGACGGTCAACCGCTTCTGCTCGTCGGGGATGCAGGCGATCGTCATGGCCGCCCATCGGGTCATTCTCGACCGGGTCCCGGTCATGGTGGCCGGCGGGCTGGAGTCCATCAGCCTGGTCCAAAACGAGCACCAGAACAAGTTCCGCCTGCGCGAACCCTGGCTCGACGAGCACAAGCCCGAGATCTACATGACCATGATCGAGACGGCCGAAGTGGTCGCCAAGCGCTACTTCATCACGCGAGAGACCCAGGACGAGTACGCCCTGGCCAGCCAGCAGCGGACCGCCGCCGCCCAGCGGGCCGGCCGGTTCGACGCGGAGATCGTGCCCTTGCCGACGCGCAAGCTCGTCCAGGACAAGGCGACCGGCGAGGTCCGCGAGGAGGACCTGACGCTCCGGCAGGACGAAGGGAATCGGGCCGACACCACGCTCGAGGGACTGGCGGCGCTCAAGCCGGTCACCGGCGAAAAGGGGCACATCACGGCCGGCAACGCCAGTCAGCTCTCCGACGGCGCCTCGGCCTGCGTGGTGATGGATGCGAAGCTCGCCGAGCGCCGGGGTCTCCAGCCGCTCGGGATCTTCCGCGGCTTCACGGCGGCGGCCTGCGAGCCGGACGAGATGGGCATCGGCCCGGTCTTCGCGGTGCCGCGATTGCTGGAGCGCGTCGGAATGCGCATGGACCAGATCGATCTCTGGGAGCTCAACGAGGCGTTCGCCGTCCAGGTTGTCTATTGCCGCGACCGGCTCGGCATCCCGATGGACAAGCTCAACGTGGACGGGGGCGCCATCTCGATCGGCCACCCCTATGGGATGAGCGGGGCCCGGCTGGTCGGCCACGCCCTCATCGAGGGCAAGCGGCGGGGCGCGCGCTACGTCGTCTGCACCATGTGCATCGGCGGGGGCATGGGCGCCGCCGGCCTCTTCGAGGTGGCCTGAGCGCATTCGACCCGACGATCGGGATCGCCGAGGGAGAGACGACCATGAGGCGATTCCTACTTCTCGTCGCTCTGGTCCTCATCGCCGTGCCGTGGCCCGCCCACGGGCAATCTCACAGCGGCCCCTGGAAGATCGGCCTGCTGTGGGACGTCAAAGCCATCCCGCCTCGCCTGCCGTGAATCAACAGTGGGAAGCCGTCCAGAAGGTGATCGAGGGCGCGCGCCTGCCAGACCTCGGCTACTATCTCCCCCGCGGCTGAGAAAGGCTGGGCCGTCGCCGTCTACGGCCCGAACCCACGCGAGATCGCGAAAGCCTCGGCTCGCCTACTAGGGAAGATCCTCCGGGGCGCCAAGCCGCAGGACCTTCCCGTCGAGTCGCCGGACGTCCTCGAGCTGCACATCAATCTGCGGGTGGCGAAGGAGCGAGGCATCCAGATCCCGCAAGCAATCCTGTTCCGCGCCCACAGGGTCTTCGAATGAGCGCGCGAGACCATCCGAAGCCGCAACGAAGTGCGCTCCGTTCCAGCCGGAGCGGCGCCAGGTCCCGCGACAGGCTCAGTGAGAAGGAGCGGCTGCGTCTCCTTAAAGTCTTCGACGCAGTCGTCCCGGTCATTCCCGTCCGGCCACTCGCCGAGGTGAAGGCCGAGCTGAAGGCGATCCGGTCAGCCCGACGGCAGGCCAGGCGAAGTGGCGGGTGAGCAACGCCTCACTGCCCAGCTCTGTCGGGGGGTGCGGAGGGGACGGGGGCGAGAGATCGACCTGGCCCTGGCGGCGTGCGCGCTGACCCACAGCGCCACGTTCTGGACCCTGAACCTGGAGGACTTTCGCGATATCCCGGACCTGAGACTATTCGCGGATAACGTAGATTGACGCGAGGGTCTCAGCCGGAGGCTCGGCGCCTGCCGATTCCGGGACGGCCGGGCTGAACTGGCCCGGCCGGCTAACGCGGCGTTCCACCCTCTGCCTGTCGTTCCTCCTCCTCGGACTTAGGCACGTTCCCGCCCACCGCCGAATCCCAGTCGATCGGGGGACCGCCGCCGCTCTCGCCCTGCTCTTGCGTCTGCTGTTTCCGCTCCTGCTTCGCCTCGCGCTTGGCCTTCCGCGCGAGCTCCTTCCGTCGCTTCTCACCGCTATAGGACCGTCGCCCCATTTACACCTCCTGGGTCAGGAAAGGCAGGAGCCCTCCCGGAGCGACCGGGAGGGCTCGCGAGCCGAGCGGAAATGGCCCGTGGATGGCGCCCGACCTCACAGCACAGGGCCGATGATCCAGGGCGCGAACTCCTCTTCGCCGACACCGGCTGCCTCGCTCTTCGTCTTCTTGCCGGAGGCGACCGCGATCACCTCCTCGAAGATCCGCCGGCCGACGACGGGCAGCGGCGTCCCTTCCAGGATGACGCCGCAGTTGATGTCCATGTCTTCTTCCATGTTGCGGTACACGAGCGAGTTCGTGGCGAGCTTGAGCGACGGCACCGGCCGGCAGCCGAACACGGAGCCGCGACCCGTGGTGAAGCAGACGATGTTGGCGCCGCCCGCCACCAGGCCGGTGACCGAGACCGGGTCGTGGCCCGGCGTGTCCATGAAGACGAAGCCGCGCGTGGTAATGGGCTCGGCGTAGAGGAACACGTCCTGGAGCGGGGTGGTGCCGCCCTTGGTAACCCCGCCGAGCGATTTCTCGAACACGGTGGTGAGCCCGCCGGCCTTGTTTCCCGGGGCCGGGTTGTTGTCCATCTCGGCCCCGAGCACGCGGCAGTAATACTCCCACCACTTGAACCGGTCGATCAGCCTCTTGGCCACGCCCTCGTTGACGGCCCGCCGGATCAGGAGGTGCTCGGCGCCGTAGATCTCGGATGTCTCGGCCAGCACGCCGGTGCCGCCGTAGCGGACCAGCTCGTCCACCGCCCAGCCGAGGGCGGGGTTGGCGGTGATCCCCGAGTTTCCGTCAGAGCCGCCGCAATTCGTGGCCAGGATGAGCTCGGAAATCGGCTGCCGAGTCCGCCTGGCCTCGTTGGCGACCGGTAGGAGCTGCTCGACCGCCTTGACCCCCGCCTCGATCGTCTTCCGGACCCCGCCCGATTCCTGGATCGACAGGACCTTCGGCCGCCCCAGCCCCTGGCGGTCGATGAGCGGGAGGGTCTGGTTCACCTCGCAGCCGAGCCCGATCAGGACGTAGGCGCCCACGTTCGGATGGCGGGAGTACCCGCCCAGCACCCGCATCAAGGCATCGTGGTCTTCGCCGAAGAGCTTGGTCCCGCAGCCCGACTTGTGGGTGATGGCGATCACGCCGTCCACCGAGGGATAGTCCTTCTGCACATCCCGAAAGTGCTCGCGGATGAACTGGCAAACGCTGGCCGAGCAGTTGACGGTGGAGATCACCGCGACGTAGTTGCGGGTTCCGACCCGGCCGTCCGGACGGGGGAAGCCGTCGAAGTGGCGCATTTCGGCGGGCGGGTAGTAGTCCACGGGCCGGACGTCGGTGCCCACCTCGTATTCTCGCTGGAGCTCGCCGACGGCCAGGTTGTGCGTGTGCACGTGCTCGCCCTGAGCGATGGCCTGAGTGGCGAAGCCGATCACCTGGCCGTACCGTCGCACCGACTCGCCCGCGGCTCGAGGCCGCCGGGCCAGTTTGTGGCCCGGCCGGATGTCGCACCGGACCGTGGTTCGCTCGGGGCCATCCTCCAGGATGGTGCCGGCCGGGATGGGAGCCTTCGCGATGGCCACGTCATCCTCCGGATGGAGGATGATGGCCTTTTCCCGGAGGTCATACACCGCCATATCGGAATCCTTTCATCGGGTTCTTCGGCGTACCGCCCGACATCGACGTTCGACAGGGCGCCGGGGGCAATACACACATTGTACGCCGCGATGCTCCGGGTGCCGTCGCCCGGGGCTTCCGTTCTCGCCTTTATACCACAAAGGGAATGGTCAGGGCGTAGGCGACCCAGGCTGCCCAGTCGTTAGGCACCGAGCCCCCGCCTGCCTCTCACAGTGGCAGGCGCCCTCGAGGGAGGTCCGCCCCGCTCCGAATGTAAGTCGCGCCGTCATGCGCCCCGGCCGGGGGCGCCGACGATTGGGCCGTTCGGGCACACCGCTTGCTTGTCCCGGTACCGATCGCGGCAGGTCCGCCGCGGTACGTGGCAGCGACGCCGCTGACCGGCGCCGTTTTCGTTTCGAGCTCCGGCCAGTGCAGCTCAGGAGGGCCGTGACGATGATGCCGTTCCGGCAGTGCGGGGTGGTGGCAGTCCTCGTGGCGACCGTCGCCTCGGCAGCCTTCGCCCAGGAGAAGAAGGAGGAGGCCGAGCCCAAGACCCTGCTCGAGGAGATCACGTGGTTCGCCTACGTCGAGAACAGCGCCGTCTTCAACCCGCGGGGCAAGGCCACCGAGGGCACGAACGAGCTGCGCCTTTATGACGTCGACCGGGGCTACACCTTCAACATGGCGGAGCTCTCGGTCAAGAAGGATCCGTCCGACCGCTATCCCTTCGGATTCGGCCTCGTCATCACCGGCGGCGAGGACGTGCAGTTCAACCATGCCATCGGGATCTTTCGGAGCGCCGACGACGCCCCGGCCGACACGGAGAAGTTCGACCTCCAGGAGGCTTACCTCGCCTACAGGCTGCCGGTCGGCGGCGGTCTCACGCTCAAAGGGGGCAAGTTCGTCACGCTCCTGGGCTACGAGGTGATCGAGTCGCCCAACAACCTCAACTTTTCCCGCTCGTTCCTCTTCACGTTCGCCATTCCCCTGACCCACGTAGGTCTGCTCGGCTCCTATTCGTTCTCCGACGCCCTTTCGGTCACCGCCGGTCCCATCCTGGGTTGGGACGTCGCCACCGACCGGAACGGGGCGCCGTCCGGCATCGGCCAGGTCGCCTACACGCCGCTCAAGGACCTCACCACCAGCTTGAACTTCATCGTGGGGCCGGAGAAGGTCGGCGACACGACCAACATCCGGTGGGTGATCGACCTGGTCGCGAACTATACCGGGATCAAGCAGACCACCCTCGGCTTCAACTTCGACTACGGCCGGGAGCAGGACGCGGCCCCCGGCGGGGGGGACGCAGCTTGGTGGGGCGTGGCGGCCTACGCCGCCTACGACTGGACCGAGCAGCTTCGGACCGCCGCGCGGGTCGAGTATTTCCGGGACGCCGACGGCGTGCGAACGGGATTCGGGTCGGATGTCGGCGTCTGGGAGGCGACCGCCACCGTTCAGTACAAGATCTGGAAGGGTCTGGTGGGGCGGCTCGAGTACCGCCACGACCAGGCGGACGAGCGAGCGTTCAGGGTCACGGAATCCGGTCCGACCCGCAAGAGCCAGGATACCCTCGCCATCGCGCTCTACTATTCCTTCTTCTAGTCAGGAGCGTGTCGGAGTAACCCGGCGCCGACCACCGAGCGCGTGGCGCATCGAGGAGTACTCCGAGCGGGGGTCTTCGAGACCCCCCCGGAAATGACCTAGAGCCAGGCCAGGAGGCACTCGGCCAGCGCCTGGGGGGCGTCGAGCATGACGTGGTGGAAGGTGCCGGGGAGCTCCTCGAGGCGGGCCGAGGGGATCGCCTTGGCCATGCGCTCGGCGACCTCGCGCGTCAGGACGGTACTCCCCTCGCCGCGCACGATCAGGGTAGGCACCGTGATCCGCGGGAGGAGCGGCCAGGTGTTCACCGGCACCCGGGTTCGCTCGCACTCCGGATCGAAGCGATACGCCCAGCGGCCACGGCCGAGCCGGTGGATTCCCTGAGTGCCGATGGCTCGCAGGCGTGTCGCGGGAGCCGTGGTCTCCGGCGGCGAAAGCCGGAAGCGACGAAGCGCCGCCTCCCGAGTCGGGAACTCGAGCCGCGGGCGTGCGCCCCGGGCGCGGAGCTCGAGCAGTCGCTCGAGATTCACCATCGGCTTGGCATCGACCACTACCAGGCGGTCGAGCGCGTGCGGGTGCCAGGCCGCAAAGGCGAGCGCGGCGTGCCCACCCATCGAATGGCCGGCCACGATGACCCGGTCGAGGGCGAGGCGCTCGATCACGCCGAGGAGATCGGTCGCGAAGTCCTCGGTGCGGTAGGCGGCCGGACGCGGCCAGTCGCTCCGGCCATGACCGCGCCAGTCGAGGGCGAGGACGCGAAGCCGCCGCGCCAGCTGAGGAGCGACGGGGTCCCACCAGTGAGCGTGCGCGGCCGAGCCGTGGAGCGCGAGAAACGGCCGACCCCGACCGCCCCAGTCGCGATAGCGCAGGCGGAGGCCGTTGACCGTGACGAAGCGGTCCCGGGGGACAGGGCGGGAGGCCATCGCCGTCGATTATAGCCCGCCCGGGCAGACAGACGCTGCGTGCTAGGATGGCTCCGATGGTCGTCTTCGTCACCGGAGGCACCGGCTTCGTCGGGCGTTCGGTGCTTCGCGCCCTCCTCGCGCACGGGCACCGCGTGCGCGCTCTCGTGCGACGCGGATCGGAAGGCCGCCTGCCGCGGGACGACAGGATCGAGCCGGTCCCTGGCGACGTCTCCGAGCCGGGGACGCTGCCCGACGCGATGCGCGGCGCCGAGGCCGTCGTCAACCTCGTCGGGATCATCCGGGAGCACCCCGGGCGCGGCGTCACGTTCGAGCACCTGCACACCGAGGCGACGCGTCACGTCCTCACCGCCGCCCGAGCGGCTGGCGGGCCGCGATTCGTCCACATGAGCGCGCTCGGGACGCGGCCCGGGGCCCGGAGCCGCTACCATCAGACGAAGTGGGCCGCCGAGGAAGCCATTCGGGGAAGCGGGCTCGCGTGGACGATCTTCCGCCCCTCGGTGATCTTCGGACCGGGCGACGGGTTCGTGACCCTGCTGGCGCGCCTGGTGCGCCGTTTTCCTGTCGTCCCGGTCATCGGTGATGGCCAGAACCGCATCCAGCCGGTTGCCATCGAGGTGGTGGCCGAGGGCTTCGCGCGAGCCCTCGAGCAGCCGGCCAGCGTCGGGCAGATCCTCGCCGTCTGCGGGCCACGGGCCTACACGTTCGACGCGATCCTGGACGAGATCGGCGCCGCACTGGGGCGCCGGCGCGTGCCGAAGCTCCATCATCCGGTCGGCCTCGTCGCCCCGGTGGTCCGCCTGCTCCAAACCGTGCCGGCCTTCCCGCTGTCGACCGACCAACTCCTGATGCTGGGCGAAGACAGTACCTGTGATCCCGCGCCCTTTCTCGACCGGTTCGGGATCACTCCGGTCGATTTCGCCACCGGGATCCGGCGTTACCTCCGCTGACCGCCGGAGGCGGACTCAGGCTCCGGGGACGTGTGCGCACGGGTATGGTTTTCGCGCTCGTGCCTCACGACCCCGCGAGCGAATGTTCCGCTCCGAGCGGCGGCTTTGCCGCCGCAACCTCTCCTGGGAGAGGTCCGGCTGAACTCAGGCCGCCTCATCGACCGACGCCGCGGGCACTTCGCCGAGCCGCGTCCACAACCGCCGTAGGTCGCCAACCGTCTCCTGCCACCGGGCGAGGGTGGCATCCGCGTCGCACAGAGCCTCGTAGAGGCTCCCCACCTCGCGTTCCGTCCGGTCGACGGCCGCACGCCACTCGGGCTCGGCGGCGCTCAGGGTCTCGAGCGCTCCCGGGCGGTAGTGTCGCGTGATCTCCTCGAACAGCCGGTCCAGATCCGCTCGCGCGATCCCTTCCAATATCCCTGTGTCCGCCATCGCTTGGCTCCTTCTCGGTAGACTCACTCGCATGTTAACACATGATGAGTAGCGACGCAAGGGCCTCGCCTGGAGCGGCCGGAGGCCAAGCAAGGTACCCTCAGCTCAGCGGAGGCGCGACGAGGCTCGGGCCCGCGGGCTCAGGGCCAGGAGCAGCCGGTCGACGAGGCTCGGCGCGACGTCGTTGGCCAGGAAGAGCAGACGGGTGAGCGGATACGGGTGCACCTCGGCCCGCGGCCGGCGCAGCGCCCGGACGATGCCGCGAGCCACGTGCTCGGCGCTCTGGATGGGACCGCCGCGCCCGGAGACCCCGAGCCGGTTCTCCTCGACGTCGTGGAACTCGGTCGCGGTTCCGATGGGACAGACAGAGGTCACGTGGATGCCGTCCTCGAGGAGCTCCATCCGGAGGGCCTCGGAAAACCCAACCAGCGCGAATTTCGAGGCGACGTAGGCGGCCCGGAAGGGGCTGGCCCGCTTCCCGACGACGGAGGCGACATTGACGATGTGGCCGCGGCGCTGACGGCGCATGTGGGGCAGCGCCGCCAGCACGCCGTAGACGGCGCCCAGGAAGTTGACCCGCATGAGCGCTTCGAACTCGGCGGCGCTCGTCTGGGTGACGAGGGCGAGCATCCCGATGCCGGCGTTGTTGATGAGGACGTCGAGCCGGCCCCAGGCCTCCACCGTCCCGTCGACCAGCGCCCGAACGGCCGCCTCGTCCCGCACATCGGTCGGGACGACGCGCGCCTCGCCGCCGGCGGCCCGAACCTCCTCGGCGACGTGCTCGAGCCGGTCCCGCCGGCGCGCGGCCAGCGCCACCCGCATCCCCTGACGCCCGCAGGCGACCGCCGTCGCCGCCCCGATCCCACTCGAGGCGCCGGTCAGGACGACGACGGCGCCGCGCAGGTGGATGCTCAACGCCAGACGCCGGCGATTCGGGTCGAACAGGCGGGGCAGACGCCGCCGGTAGGCGTGAGGCGGTTCTTCAGGATCGTGTAGCCGACCCGCTCGACGAGGAGCGCCCGGCAGGAGGGGCAGTAGGTGTTCTCGTGCGGGCCGACTCGGCCCGGGAGGTTGCCGGCGTAGACGTACCGGAGCCCTTCGGCCGCGCCGATCTCGGCGGCGCGGATCAGCGTCTTGACCGGCGTGCCGCCGCGGTCGGTCATCTTGTAATCGGGATGGAACGCGGTGACGTGCCAGGGGATGTCCGGCGAGAGCGAGACGAGGAACCGGGCGATGTCCCGCAGCTCCGCCTCCGAGTCGTTGAATCCTGGGATCGTGAGGGTGACGATCTCGAGCCAGAAGCCGCGCTGATGGATCATCCGGATCCCGTCGAGGATGGTCTTCAGGACGCCGCCGAGCTGCCGGTAGTGCCGGTCGTCGAAGGACTTGAGGTCGACCTTGTAGAGGTCCACGTACGGCCGGATGTAGTCGAGCACCTCGGCGGTGGCGTTGCCGTTCGAGACGTACGAGCAGACCAGGCCGGCCGACCTGGCCGCCCGGAAGATGTGGACCGCCCATTCGCTGGTGATCAGCGGCTCGTTGTAGGTGCTGGTCAGGACCCTGGCCCCGGAGCGCTGGGCGAGGGCCACGACCTGATCCGGCGTCACGTCCTGGGGCGGCACTCCCATGGCGGGGTCCCGGAGCGCCTGGGAGGTCAGCGCGTTCTGACAATTGTGGGTGGCCACGAATTGGGCGAGGTAGGATTGGTCCTCTTCCACCTCGAGGTTGTACACCCAGCCGTCGTAGGGGCGGGTTCGGACGGAGCGGATGGGGACGTAGAAGTAGCGCTCGTCCTGGCGCAGCCACTGACGCTTCGAGGCTCCCGCCAGCCAGTTCAGCTGGAAAACATGTGGGGCAAGCCGAACCGTCCGCCCGAGGAGTTTCCCTTCCCGCGGCTGCCGCTTCACCCGAATCGATGGGAAACGGCCTGTTATCAGTGCCAGCCAGGCTATGCC